>JASLRP010000001.1 GCA_030743915.1 SAR202 cluster bacterium
TCGCGATCACGTGAAGGATGGAATTCCCAGCGAATATCGCGATGCCGGCGGCTCATTTGGCCTTGAGCGTTACATGCGTTCGCTGAAGACAATCTTGGATCTCGGCCCCGAATATTCGATTCTGCCGGCCCATAGGTTGTATAATCGTAATAAGTTCAACTTGACAGGTGTTGAAAGAGCGGAAGAAGTAATCCGTCATCACGCTCGTCGGATGTCTCAGATCCTTCAGCGCATCGGTGATAAACCAACTGGGCTTGAGTCGATCACACGTGCCATATTCGAGAGAGGCAAACTCGTGGGCGGGAACCTGTACATGGCGCTATCGGAAATGGTGGCTCATGTGGAACTTCTTTTCGACCTGGGCGATCTTGAGTTGAACAAGGAACGCCAACTGGTGCGGACGGGCCATGAGAACTACCGACAGTTCGTCAGCGAGTTGACTGGCTGACAGACGCAGTCCTGCCAATCAGGCGTTACGTAAATTGCATACGCGCCCGTAGCTCAGCGGATAGAGCATCGGTCTTCGGAACCGAGGGTCGCGGGTTCGAATCCTGCCGGGCGCGCCACACATTGACAAGTTTCTATTTCGGAAACTTAGTTCTGTTGAACAGCGCGGCGCCGTCCACAACTCCTGCGGACTGGGCGGCCCGAAGCAACACCCTACGGGACTTCGCAGATCGATACCCCTTATTGGGCCGGCAACTCGCCTTCTTTTTGACTGATTTCGCTCATGTATCCGCCAGTGATTGGGGTGTTTCATTCGGTCCGAACGACTCAGCGTCTGCGTCGCGAAAACCAATAGAGTCGATCAGGCTCAATGATTTTCCGTATGTTGTGGCGATTGAAAATGCCTTTGAAGCGCAAACCAATTCCACACGCTTATGAAGGCGTGCAACCCATAACTTTCGTGTACGCTTTCGGTGGTATCAACATTTGTTAAGCTATCGCGTCGGTAAATCATGCTTATTTTCAGACGAATCAGCGATGCTCAATGCGGATTCGGACTGGAATTTGTGATAAAATCTTTACCAATCCACTGGAAATACTCAATACACATTCGAGCCCATGCGATTGGCGCCCTCGAATAGCTAGCGATATACCAACGGCTTCAGGTTTTGATTGTCAAATTTAAGAGGGAAATTCGGTTTCAGTTCAATCATATCTGTTCATATTAATGAATGAGAATCGACGAATTGCCTTCATGTCATGTGGTCTGAAGGCAAAATATTAGTTCCGGCGACTATTTAGGATTGCTCGACAACATAAAGCCCGTTCGATTTCGATTTGTGGCTGAGAACGGCCAACCGAACCTGGATCGACTGGGAGCCTGACGAGGTATTTATTTGGGATCACCAATTGCATCCCGCCCTCCATTGAGTCCCAGACTTTCGGCGCAGCTGGCTAGCGCGTGGGAAAGTGTGGATTATGCAGTGACTCTGCTGTCCTCGGATCAGCGGATCGCTTACGCCAACCCTGCTTGCGCCAACCTGTATGGATATCCAGCTGAGGAACTGCTGGGACAGCCTGTCGCCGGCCTCGTTACTTTTTTGGGCAATGGTAGTGACCCGGAAGATTTGCCAGAATTACGCCACGGTAGATGGCAGGGCGAATCAATCGGCACCAGCAAGGACGGTGCCGAGTTTTCGGTGCACCTGGCTGTTTCGGAAATCGAGACGGATAATTCCCAGCATGTGGGAACAGTCATTGTCCATCGTGATATCTCCGAAGAGGTCAACTCCCGGGAGGTTTTGCAGGCCAGCGCCGAAGCGCAAAGACGCGTCGCCGACGAAAGCGCCGCAATCGTCAAGATTGGTTGGATCGTCAACTCGTCGCTGAACGTTAACGATGTATTTGACCAGTTCGCCTCGGAATTGCGCAGGCTCATATCCTTTGACAGAATCGTGATCTGGGGCGTAGACAGTGAGAACCAAGCCGCCACCTTTATGTATCAAAACGGCGTTAAGGTCGCTGGTTCTGAAACGGGTGAGAGTTTCTCCATTCCTGACAATTGGTTCGATCTGTTGGTGAAATCGCGATCCGCAGTCGCCACCGGAGATCAATCGACACCAGGCGAATCCATGCGACCAAGCCCTGCGTCGGAAGCCGCAGGACTTGTTTCAATTATTGCGGTGCCCTTGGTCTCGAACGACTCGGTAGTCGCAGCGCTGTTCCTCAGTTCGAGAACTCTCGACGCATACACCGCCCAGGAATTGGGCGTCGCCCGGCGGGTCGGAATGCAGATCGCCGGCGCGATCACAAACTCTCAGCTATACGCCACGGTTCGCGAGGAGGCGGAGCAGCGGCAGGTGTTGGCCGAAATCGGTCGAATCGTCACCTCATCGCCGGAAATCGAGGACGTGTACGATCAGTTCGCTGACGAACTGCGCAAGCAGATCGATTTCGACCGGTTCTCCATGTATCTGTCCAACACAGAGCTAACCAGCGTGACCTGTACCTACACGACGGGCGTTGACCTGTCGGACGACGGCGTTGGGGTAGTGGTGTCTGAAGACTCCCTGGTCTCGAAGGTTATCGAGGAGCGAGCGAGCATTCAGGTGAATCCCGAATCTGATTTGGATATATGGGAGAACCACTTTGAAATGCTGGCTGCCTGGCAAGCCGGTCTTCGCTCGTATCTTGCTGTCCCGCTGATCTCCCTGAACAGGGCCATTGGCGTGATCTATTTCATGTCCAGGACAGCGACCGAATATTCGCCTGATGACGTGGCTCTGGCCGAACGAATCGCGGACCAGATCTCGGGCGCGTTGGCCAATGCCCAGCTCTATACTGAGCACCTGGCGACGGAGATGGCCCTTCGTGAGAGCGAAGAGCGTTACCGTATGTTGGTCGAAAATGCCAACGACGCCATCGTCGTTATTCAGGGCGATCGGATGGC
>JASLRP010000002.1 GCA_030743915.1 SAR202 cluster bacterium
CCTAGGTTCAGCCGCTTTTGTTGCTCCACCCAATCTTGGAATGCTGTGCTATGCAAATATTGCGTTCGCGGCAATCCAGTCCTCAGATATTATTAGGGCGATGTCAATGCTCGACCTGACGATGGCACAGCTCAAACAGAGGATGCCCAGCCAAAAGCCGCCCAGCCCTTTGGACCTTCCTGGGATTGGCAAATGGGTGGCGCAAGCGGATCAAATCGAGGTACGCGAAGAGCCGCCAGCCTCGGCCCTGAGTCTGATAGAGGGTGCAATTCAGAAAGTTGAACACAGGAATCAGGTTCCAGACAACGTTAGAGAAATGGCTGAACTCTATGGGAAAGCTGCGGGGGTTTATCAGTCTCGCGGTGGTAGGGGCAAGAAGTGGTGGTGGCCATTCGGGTAGCGTCTGTTCGTCCACCTGTGCCCCGATATCAGATCGCAAATGAGGAATCGGGGTGAACCCCGCAGATGTGTCTACAAAATGAAACGACAGCGTCGGCCACCGATGCGCCCTCGTAGCTATGGCCAATTGTAGGAGAAGGAGTTGATTAATGCACCGAGCGGCACTCGGATGACTCCTACTGAGTCACACTCATCCGCAAACTCGAAGCGTTGACCGACGGATTTCTTACGAGAGGGTGTTCTCTACGGGTCAGTCTGTGCCTGCTGCTGTGCAAACCACACGGGTTGCGAGGGCGCCTTGTCAGGCGACTTAACTCGAAGATCGTAATACAGAGGTATGTAGGGCTTGTACTCGTCTCGAACTCTTCTGAGCTCCTGTATCGCAGCCGAGTGGGCATCTACTCGCAAGTCCATCAACGCATATTCTTCCATCTCATAGACGATCAAAGCTGCCGACCGGTCCTGATTGACCGACTCTGGATGTGCAGCTCGTTGTCCTCCTGCGTCTCGACCAGCCTCCAAAGACATCAGCAATCTCTCGTCAAGATCAAGGTCATCGGTCTCCTCGAAAACCCTGCCCATCTCTTGCACAACCTTCTCGCTGTCGCTGGTGTTGCCCATCGCTATGTACCCGTCACCAGTGACGTGCCCAGTCCAGGGTCGTGTGCTGGCCCCAGTGTGGACAGCCACATTGCCGTCCCTGTCCACGATGCCGATCTGACGGTGCTCGAAATGCAGATCGTTGGAACGCAACTCTTCTATTACTCTGGCCGGTGAATATCCGAGCTCCAGTAGTCGCATTGCCAGCCGCCCCAGGCGGGGGTCAGCGGCGGCCTGAGACGATAGGGCGGCAAGGTTCGACTTGATGAACGGGCAGTAACCTCCAACGCCGAGAGACCAGGTGGTTATCCCGATTCCCAGCTGCTTGGTGCGTGGACAGCGCCCAACGATAGTGTAGGTCATAATATTTCCTCCTGAGCAGCTAAATCACGCATGCACGTCGGGACCGCTAGGCTACTAGCTCATCAGTCTCGGCAATCATTGTTCCAGAGCGCTCCACTTATGACAAGAATGCTGGAAGTTCTGGAGTCCATCAGCGGTGCGAGGCGGAGCAACACTGTACATCTGAACGTCGCAGTTTGTATACGAGGAGATTGCCGAACGCACCATGTGAGTCAGGTCAGACCGTATCCATCGGGGAATTGGCGAAGGCTTTTATGGACGCAACTACCATCCTGTCACCTGCAAAGGGTTGTGAATGCTTTCCAGGCCGACGTGGATAAACGCATCTTCACCCGATACACCGAATTTTGCGGTTCTTGAGCAATTCGATGCGACAGCAATTTCACCTGCTCCGGAGGCAAGACGAGATTGGGACGTAGGCGTCATGACCTAACCTCCACTACCGTTCTCAAAATCCGCAAGACCCTGCCGCTCATTGATCTTGATTGATACAGGCTCACGCTGAAACGAGATAGTTGACGGCATCGCCGGCCGATACTACCATACCGATTGTCACGGACGGCACACGGACCACACACATCTTTATCCACCGACGTTTAGGAGGGGCCATATTTCATCAGAAGTCTGATGTGGCGCATTCAGTCTGATACTTCAAGCTCTTGAAGTCACCCAATTCATAAGGAGGCCGCAATGGCAAACACCGGCGACGACAACGTATACACCAGGCTCGGAGCGCGTCCTGTAATCAACGCTGGCGGCAATACCACTGTCTGGGGCGGGTCCACTCCGTCCCCGGAGGTCATGCGGGCTATGGAGGAGGCCGGCAACAGCTTTGTGGAAATGGAGGAACTACTGGCAACCGCCGGGGCACGGATCGCCGATTTTGTGGGCGCTGAGGCCGCTTACCCAACGGCAGGCGCTTACGCGGCGCTCGTGCTGAGCACGGCAGCCTGCATCACTGGCAACGATCCTGAAAAGGCGGCCCAGATACCAGACTTGATCGGGCTGAAAAGCGAGGTCGTCCTTCAGCAGCGGCACCGCTACGGTTACGACCGGGCCTACACCATCCCAGGCAGCAAGCTCGTCCTTGCTGGAGATGAAGAAGGGACCACAGCCGATCAGTTGATTGGCGCTATCGGACCCGACACCGCCGCGGTGGCGTATCTGGTCAGGGCCGACGAAGACGAATCGACGGTAAGTCTCGAAGAAACGGTCGAGATCGCCCATGCTCGTGGCGTGCCGGTCATCGCCGACGCAGCGGCCCAGATATACCCCCTCGACTTCCTCAGGAGAAACGCACAGTCCTCTGACCTGGTCTGTTTCGGTGGCAAGTACATGGGCGCGCCTCACTCGACGGGATTCGTCTGTGGCAAGAAGGACATGATCGAAGCGGTCACGGCCCACGGCTTCATCGGTCCAACTCCCTTTGGTAGAGCCATGAAGATGGACCGCCAGGAGATCATCGGGCTTGCAACCGCAATCGAGATCTGGGTCAATACCGACCACGAAGAGCGCCTGGTGAGATACGGAGCACGATTCTCGGCGATAGAGAGCGCGGTTCAAGGCGTCTCGGGAGTGCGCCAAACGAAGGTCGTGCCGACCAACAACTTCGTCGGGCTGATGCTTCATGTGGTGTTGAACACCGAAACGCTCGGCAAATCGGCAGAAGAGGTCTACGACGAGGTTCTGAACGGCTCGCCGAGAATCAGGCTGGCCACCGAGGGAGACGACACCCTGACCGTCAATGTCCACACGCTCAACGAAGGCGAGGAGCACATCATCGCTGACCGCCTGAGGGACGTGTTGGACGTGTGACCGCTTCACTGCGGCCATCCCCTCCTGGTTCGGGCAGCCTGTGCAAACGCAATCGGTAAGAAGGCGTCCTGAGACCGTAGACATCCGCGAAGCTTGGCGACAAAACATTGGCTGTCCGGCTAGGGAGGAACCAGAATCTGGTCGGACAGCCAACCTGTGTCATGGTCGAAATTCCTGTAGCTGGCTCGACCAAGAGACTAGGCTTTATTGAATGCTTCATCAACCACCTTTAGCCAAGATTTCGACATTGATCCATCCCTTCTCGAAAACCCATCTCTCTGCAGAATAGACGAGAACGTTCGCGCGGATCGCACACTATGGAAGAATAGTGTTGCCACAGGATTTGTGCGATCCAGTCCTTCCGGTGAGCAACAGTGGATCGTAATGGAGAGGAAGGCCATAAGAGGCTGGTGGAGAGTATTTCGAAGAGAACATCATACCCAGGCGCACCATCGTGATTACGGTGAGCTATCAGCTTCAGGTGCCGATCTTCGATCCTGAGCAACATGAGGTGGAACCAGCAGCGGTAGAGCTATTGTCAGCGCAGTTCGCTCGTCAACATCAAGTTCTGCCGGTCACATTT
>JASLRP010000003.1 GCA_030743915.1 SAR202 cluster bacterium
GAACAGATCAATCGGTCCGTTCACTTTGCCATTACGGAAAATCTTGCGAACGAACAAGTGATTGATAAGGCGCAGCGCCGGGTTACTGGCGCGTTAATACAATGGACTAAGTTTATTGGCGTTCCGCTTGTGATAGTTTTACTGGCAGTTTTGGGTTACGCACATATTCCGACTATGACGCGAGCAAACGCACCATTGATCAACTCAAGGAGATGAACACCAACGTTGACAATAGCATCAACAACGCAGAACAACGCACCGAACTGGCTCTAACCAAAATCGAAATCATACAACAACGCGCAGCGGATGCATTAGAAAGTGTCGACCTCGCAGTTGTCCGCGTCACCGAGCTTAACGCCAGTACGACCTTCATACGTGATGATCTGACGGCTCGAATTGAAGATATTGCAACTAGCTTGACCTGTTTTGAGGATTTTTTCTCAGCTGTTCCGCAGGCCCGTCTCAATTCGCTGGAAGTGGGAACTCAAGATTTCGACACCATTGAAGAAGGTGGGATGGTTGACGGATTCATCGGGCTGAAATTCACAGATTTCGGGGCTCCGATAGGCGGCATCGTGATCCTACCAAATGCCACAAACACGAATTTCAGGGTCGTTAAAGTGGCAGATTTCAAATGCCAGAAGGTAACAACCTTCTTTAACGCGGACGACCCAGACGTGTCCGCGCCGAATGGCAATGTCAATAACGATGACACGTTACAGATAACGTTAGACGGGACCGAGTACTGTCTAAGGCTTAAAATGGGTGACGGGAAAACTGAGGGAATCGAAGTCGATTTTACGGATGTTCTGCCGTGCACTACCTTGTGATATCCGGCGCGCGCAAGCTCATTGAGTAAATTCAAGTGTTGACGGCGGGCGGATTCAGAATCAGACAATCCCCCCGATATCAACCAGATCAGATCAATCTTGATCTCGCAGTCTCAATCGATATAGCATCTCATCTCCATCAGCCTTGCCGTCAGGCTCAACGATCATGAAACCGTTTTTTTGGAGCACTCTGATCGACGCAATATTGTCGGTGGCAACGCCGCCCGAAATCGACAAAATTGAAGTCTGATGCCGACACCAGTCTATAAAACCAGTCACCATTTCAGACGCGAGCCCCTTCCCCCAGTGATCTTCGGACAGCAAATAACCGAGACGCATATCGGTATGGTTGACGCGTTCTGTATCCTGAACTTCTGACAAAATCATCAATCCCACTGCCTGCCGAGTCGATTTTTCGATTGCGAGTAGGGTTGTCCCTTCCTCATCGCGTTCGTTCACCCACTGGCGTCCTCTCTCGACTGTGTAACTGCCTCGCCACGGCCCTGGCAAGTCGTGCGTTACATTCTCCGTTAGCATGGAAATCACAACATCAGCCAAATCTTGCTCTCGCCAATCAGAGGATGACAGCGAGCGCCATTCGTTCACCAACAGACGCTCTGTTTCGAATCTGCATGACTCAATATTCACAATCGAAATCCATTTATTGGATTGCCACGTTGCGGCAGTGTCAAAAACACTTGATCTCTACGAAAGCGGCGCCCGAACCCCGACGCCGGGAGCCACACCCTCAACGACCTCGCCCCCGTCCACAATCCGAACACCGCCGACAACCACATGCTCGATGCCCGTGGGAGGGAGTGTCGGTTCTTCATAGGTGGAGTGGTCGATTACCGTCTCGGGATCGAATATCGTAATGTCTGCATCGAACCCGACGCGCAGCCTTCCTTTTTTGGCGAAGGCCGGAGCGCGGTTCTGAAGCCTCTGAGCAGGCATCAGCGACATCTTCCGAAGAGCGTCCGACATCGACAACTCGCCCCGCTCTCTAACGTACCTGCCCAGAACCAGAGAGTATGTCCCGGCTGTCCGGGGATGTCCCTTGCCTTCTTGAAGCATCCCGTCGGTTGCGATGGCCGTCAACGGACTCAACACCGCCGCGTTAACCGCGTCCTCCGGCGTCGAGTGGACGATGACCATTCCGCCAGTCTCGCGATACTGAGCGAAGGTCGATGCGTTCAGCCGCTCGCCTGTGTCCACCCACTGGAGCCTGTCATAGTCAATTCCATACTTATCCTGCCAGCCCTCGTCGAAAAGCGCCGAGTCGATGCCCGTCATCCCTGCCGTATAGGGATAGCACTCAGTCGTGACATCCAGCCCTCGCTCTCGCGCCTCGGCAATCATCTGAAGCGTCTGACGGGTGGCGTGCATGCCCGTGCTTTGAATGTGGACGATGTGCAGAGCCGCCCCTGTAATCGCAGACGCAGCGATCACCTCGCCTGCCGCCTCAATGCCGCTCATAGGTTCCTTGAGACCCTTGCCCCGTATATGCACGTGGCACGACGCCTGGTACTTCGCTGCGACTCTGAATACCTCTATCGCTTCCCAACGCGAGCAACCCCGCGTGTAATCCAGACCGAGACCTACCGCAAGGGCGCCCCGCTGCAAACCTCGCTCGACACCAGCCTTGATCTCTTCAAGCTCCGAGTCGGTGGCCACACGATAAGCGGCGTCCGCCACTGGCAGGAAGGCTCCGGGGTCGTTCATGACCTTCATCCTCACCGGAATGTGGCCTGCGCTGGCGCCGAAATTCGTCAGAGCGTGGCCCTCTCGATCTGCATACCACTGATCGACATCTCCAACGCCCACCTCAAGCTCCAGAGCAGTCGTCACGCCATCCCGAGCCTGAACCTCGTAGTTCTCCGAGTCCTGACCGTGAGAGTGCAGGTCAATGAACCCCGCCGTAACGACTTTGCTGGTAGCGTCGATGGTATCGTTGCCCTCCAAAGCATCCTCAGAGATGGCCTTGACCTCCCCGTCAGATATTCCGACGTTCCGAACGGCATCCATGCCTGATTCGGGGTCAATCACCCGTCCGCCGGTCAATACAAGATCATAAATATTCGTGTCGCTCATCGCTCGTGTTCTCTCCTCAAGTACAGTGTTTCGATTGGCTCCCAGTCTTGCGACTGATTGATGGGTTCCTCCACAACAGAACCTCGTTCATTGGTGAGCGTGTATGCGCCCGCTGTTTCGGTCGCCGAGATCACTCTGTATCCGTCATCCAGGACGGCCAGAGCGCATCGGTTGTCGATAGCGATTCCAGGGTCGCTGTGCTTCAGCATCATGTTATGGAAATCGGCCCGCCGAGGCACGCCCTTCGTGTCGCTGTCATAGTGGGGACAGGCCAGGCCCTTTATCAGCCCCATGCCTGCAACCCTGACATACTTCCAGTCATCCTCGTCATAAAACGACATCGAGTCCGAGTGGCCCCATTCGAACCAGCAGATCGCCCCCGCGCTGACGCCGCACAGAACTGCCCCACTCTCCCACGCCTGCCGGATGAGACCATCGACACCAAGTCGGCGCCATCGACGCATCATCTTCAGGGTGTTGCCGCCTCCGACATAGATAATGTCCGGAGACAGGATTTTTTCCTTCAACTCACCATCGATCGGACTCCTGCCCAGCAGATTCAACGTATCGACCGAGCATCCAAGCTTCTGGTAAACTTCGGCGAATGTTTCGGAGTATTCAGGCGAATCGTAGCTGGCCGTTGGGACAAACAGAACGCTGGGACTCTCTTTCCCCGACAACTCTAATATGAAATTGTCGATGCTGTCCGTCTCGCCCTCGCTGAGCACGCCGCCGCCAATCGCAACAATCTTGCCCATTTTGCCTATCCTTCCAACGCGTCCTCAGGATGCCGCGTGTGCCAATCGGTCATTGCCTGATATGCCCGCGCGGTTGCGAGTATCGTGTTCTCCTGGTATGGGCGGCCCATGAACTGTATGCTCGTGGGCAGTCCCGCTTCAGAAAAACCGCTTGGCACCCCTATCGACGGTAGGCCGCACCCGTTTCCAATCGCGCCCATCAAATCACCAGGTCCCGGAGATGGCGAGGCTCGGCGAAACTCCTCATCAATCGGAGAGGCCACCCTCGGAGATGTAGGCGCAGCGATGGCGTCATACTTCGACATCACTTCATCTACTTCTTTCGACATGACACCCCGAAGCCGCAGAGCCTTCACATAGTCCGTTGCCAATACAGATGTGCGAGCGTATGGGCCGTAATGGTCTTCCGGCGCGGTAAGCTCCGCCGCCGTGCCTTCCTCGATAAAGTCCTCGAAAGCCGCCGCAGACTCTACGTTCAGGATCGTCCGAACCGCCGCCACATATGGGTAATCAGGGAACTCCATCTCCTCGACGTCCGCCACCTCGGAGATTGCGGCCAGCGCCTTCTCGAAATTCTCCTTCACAGGCGCTTCGGCTCCCTCCGCCACATCTTTCAGGACGCCGATTTTGAACCTCCGGCCTTCGATCGGGCTGTCGTCATAAGTGAACGTCATGTCTGCCGCGGTCGGATCGTCCGGGTCAGGCCCTGCGATAGCCTCCAGAACCAGGCCGCAGTCATCCGCCGTCAGGCCGAGAGGCCCCAGCTTGTCCAGTGTCCAGCAAAGCGCCATCGCGCCGTATCGACTCACCCGACCATAGGTCGGGCGAAGGCCCGCCAGACCGCAGTTGTTCGCCGGAGACAGGATAGAACCCCAGGTCTCCGAGCCGATGGCGAAGGGAACGAGGCCCGCCGCCACCGCTGCGCCTGACCCGGCAGACGAACCGCCCGTCCATGTCTCCCGATTCCACGGGTTTCTGGGCGATCCGGTGAAAGTGGCGTGCGGCTGTCGATAACCCATGCCGCCGGCAAGCTCGATCATCGCCAGTTTCCCGGCCAGCACGGCCCCTGCTTCTGCCAATCGCGCGACAACTGTCGCGTCAAAATCGAAGGTCTGATTCCTCAAGGGCGCAGCCCCCCAGGAAGTCGGAATGCCGTCCGACGTCGCCAACAAGTCCTTGGCTCCCCAGGGTATACCGTGGAGCGGGCCCTTGTAGTCGCCCGCCGAGATTTCTCGCTCTGCCTGCTCGGCCTGTCGGGACGCCCGTTCGCGGGTCAGCGTAGTCAGGGCGTTGTAGTTCGGCCCCAGTCGCTCCAACCTATCGAGGAACAGTTCGCTGAGTTGCATCGGCGAGACCTGCCTGGACTTCAGCAGTTCACCCAGTTGGCGTATCGGCGTGAAAACAAGTTCGTTATTCATTGTTGTCGGTTCCTCGGTAGGGCTTGAAGTTGGCGAAAGGTTCCACAGCGTTGGTAAGCCTGACCTTGCGAAGCTCTGCCGCCAGATCCTCTGCTCCTTCAACACCGCTACGGACCTCCGCCAACTGCTCATCTGTCAGCCGGTCGCCGTACTTGGCTTTCACGATCTCAAACAGCATATCTGCCCTGGAATTGTCTCTGGATTCTTCTGACATGCGCGTCTCCTCGCCCCTCAAGTTGTCTGCCTATACTACCACTTGGTTGACCCGATGTTTATTTCGACTGCTATACTTCCAACACCAAACGCAGGAACACGATATATGACGCTTCAAGCAGGCATCTTCGGCTACCCTCTGGGACACTCAATATCGCCAGCCTTCCAGCAGGCGGCATTCGATCATCTAGGCATCGACGCCACCTACAAGGCCTGGGAAACCTCGCCAGCAAAGCTTGGCGACGCGGTGTCCCTGCTGAAGTCCGACGATTACCTGGGAGCCAACGTTACCGTCCCCCACAAACAGGCAGTCCGTCAGAGCCTGGATGCCATTGACCCTCTGGCAGAATCCATTGGCGCGGTCAACACCATCGTGAAGGAAAACGGTCGGCTAATCGGACACAACACCGACGCCTACGGTTTCATCCAGAGCCTGAAACGCGAAGCCGATTTTCAGCTTTCGGGCAAACGAGTGGTCCTCATCGGCGCCGGCGGGGCCGCCAGAGCCGCCGTGTACGGACTGGCCCAGGAGGATATTGCCTCTCTCGTCATCGCCAATCGCACGTTAGAAAACGCCTCCGCGCTGGCAAGCGAAATGTCCGACGAACTCGCCGAAGTCCACGCAACGAGCCTCCATGCTCAGGCCCTGGCGACCTCGTGTTCCGAAGCTGACCTCATAGTTAACACGACCTCGATAGGCATGCTCCACGGCCCGGCGGATGGCCAATCCCCAATCGCAGAAGGCCTTATCCCCAGCGACTGTCTGGTCTATGACATCGTGTACAATCCCGAGAACACCCCATTGCTTGAAGCCGCCCGACGCGCCGGAGCGCAAACCCTGGGTGGCCTCCCCATGCTGGTCCATCAGGGAGCCGCCGCTTTCGAGCTTTGGACCGGCCAGACCGCGCCCGTTGAAATCATGTTTGCCGCCGCCCGAAACGCTCTCTAGCCGAACGAGGAGCAACCCCATGCCCAACATCGCCCCATTCTCAACATTCGTTGTCGGGAGCCTTCCCCGGCCTCAGTGGGTCCGTGACCTGATCGAAGACCGAAAAGCAGGCCGAATCTCCAACGCCGACTCTGAAAACCTGCTGGATGACGCCGTGCCTTCCGCAATCCGAATGCAGGAGCGCGCGGGGTTGGATTACGTGTCAGATGGCGAGTGGCGCAGGGAGAGTTACGTCAAGGTGTTCGCCGACTCGGTGGACGGTTTCGAATCTGATCTCCTCGCCGGCGGAGGCTCGCGATTCTCGACCCTGCCCTATCCCGCCGTGACCAGCGCTTTGAAGCCCAACCGTTCCATCGCCGCTGACGAAGCTCGATTCCTCAAGGACCACTCGACCTCGAAAAACATCGTCGCCGTCCCGTCTCCTTACACCATCGCCCGCAGGATGTGGGACGCCCACCACTCCACCACCGCCTACCTCACCCGGGGCGAGTTCATGGACGCCTGCATCCCGATCATCCGTGACGAACTCCGCTCCCTGGTAGCCCTGGGTGTTGAGGCCATCCAGCTTGACGACCCCTGGCTGGCTCTGCTGGTTGATCCCGACTACAGAGGTCGGGAGAACATCACCGACGTGGACCACGAGATCGAGATGAGTGTCCGGTCAGTAAACGAAGTCACCGAGGGCTTGGATGACTCGTTCATCAGCGTCCACCTGTGCCACGCCCACTTCGCCCGCCGCCACAGCACACGAGGCTCCTACGAACTGATTATCGAAGCTCTGGGCCACATGAACGTCGACCGCTTCGCCATAGAGCTTGCAACGCCTGACGCAGGAGGTCTGGAAGCGCTCAAAGATTTCCCATCAGACAAGATACTGGGCCTCGGAGCCATCGACCACACCGACAAAAACGTCGAGACCCCGGAGCTTGTCATCCAGCGCGTCGAGAACGCTATGCAGTACGTCCCGGCAGAGCGAATCACGCTGAACCCCGACTGCGGATTCGCCCCCTCCAGCGCCAACCCGATGGACCTGGACGAAGCCTACCTGAAGCTCAGCGCCATGTGCCAGGCCGCGAATATCCTCAAAGACCGATTTGCCTGAAACTTCATAGCTCTCACGCTAGCGAATTCCATCCCAATTCCCGGTACACTGTTTTCAGGGGCTGGCGATCTACGGCGGTAGTTTTCCAACCCTGGAATTGCGCTATATTTTGTCGAGCTGATAACTGACAGCTTCCCGAAGGGACCCGCCATGAAACTTATATCCAAGCCGAAAGTCTATCTTGTATCCAAACCTACCGTGGACTGGGAACAGGTCGCCGCGTTCCTCGCAGACGAGGAAGTCCCCGGCATCCCCGACAGTATCCGCGCGGGCGACGACGACTCAAATGCAATAATCGAAATCTCGGCTCGCCTTTGTTACATGAGCTACGGACGTGGCAGGCGGGACATTGAGGAATTCATCAACAATCTGCTTTCTTCAAAGGATGGCAGCGTTTTCGAGCATGTCAACTATGGTTTCGTGTTCACCGGCGTGTCCCGAAGCTTGACTCACGAGCTTGTGCGGCACCGCGCCGGGTTCGCGTACAGTCAGCGCTCGCAGAGGTACGTTGACGAGAAAGAAGGAGCCTTCGTCATTCCACCCGCTCTCGTCATGGAAAACGGCAGGGCGGACGAAGCCAACAAGATTCTGGAAGACGCCCTCCAGTCGGCGTCCGAAAGCTACAACATGCTGGTCGAAAAGCTGGAAGACATCCTGCCCAGAGAGAATTTCGAGACCGCAACCGACCGTCGCAAAGCGGTGAGGTCCGCGGCCCGTTCCGTGCTGCCCAACGCCACCGAAACCAAGATATTCACAACCGCAAACGTCCGCTCGTGGCGTCACTTTATCGAGATGCGGGGCGCCATATATGCCGATTGGGAGATCCGATACCTTGCGCTGGAGATCCTCGACCTCCTCCAGAAAGAGGTTCCTCTGCTGTTCGGTGATTTCCAGATTTCCGACCTGCCCGATGGCACACGGATTGCCGTGCCCGAATACTCCAAGGTGTGATTTTCAAAGGCCACAACGCACAATTGACGCCCCTGAGCCTCACTGCTACACTCGCACAAATCCCGATGGAGCCGGTGCGAGGAGTGAAACATGGCAAGCAAAGATCTACAGGACGTCATCGAATTATTGGCCTCCAGAGACCGTCCCGATAACCCGACAATCGAAGACTCCAGAACGGGCTTTGAGCAACTCGCTCAGCAAATCGGCGGCAACACTGAAGCAGACGTTACCAGTGTTGACGCCGACGGAGTTCCAGCCGAATGGGTCGCCGCTCACAACGCCAGCGACGATTCCGCAATCCTGTACCTTCACGGTGGCGGATACGCCATCGGCTCCGTCGAAACCCATCGGGAGCTTGCCGCGCGCATTTCCCAATCAACGGGCAGTCGTGTCCTGACTATCGACTACCGCATGGCGCCTGAAAATCCGTTCCCAGCCGCTGTCGAGGACGCAACCAACGCCTACCGTTGGCTATTGGGGCAGGGGGTCAATCCCCGACAGATGGCCATCGCCGGGGACTCCGCGGGCGGAGGTCTTGCTGTCGCGACACTGGTGTCCCTCCGAGACGCAGGCGGCCCGATGCCGGCCTGCTCCGTGTTGATGTCTCCCTGGGTCGATATGGAAGGCATCGGCGAAACTATGGCGTCCAAGGCGGGCGTTGACCCGATGGTTGGCAAAGAAGGCCTCATCGCGATGGCAGGGCTATATCTCGACGGGGCCGATCCTCGAACTCCACTGGCCGCGCCTCTATACGCCGACCTCACTGGACTGCCTCCCACCCTGATTCACGTTGGGACCTGGGAAACCCTGCTCAGCGATTCAACTCGTCTCGCAGAGAAAGCCGAGTCAACCGGAGTCGATGTGACGCTTGAGCAATGGGACGAGATGATCCACGTCTGGCACATATTCGCTCCCATCCTTCCAGAGGGGCAGCAGGCCATCGACCGCATCGGCGAATTCGTCCGCCAACACCAAAATGTCGCGACTGCGGCAGACTAACCGCTGGAGAACAACATTCTATGCCCGATCAACCCCGCCCAGAACCCAAATTCGATTGGTTCGTTCCCATTGACGGGGACGGAGCGCACATCGGCACCCTTCGAGCCGAGCGCCCCCCTACCTTCGAGTACCTGCGTCAAGTCGTCGAAACCGCCGAGCGCAACGGCTTCAATTCGCTCCTGATACCCACTCGATTCGCCAACGGACTCTTTGAGGAGGGAGCGCCTCTGGCCGAGACCTGGACGACCGTGACAGCCCTCGCCGCTGTCACCAGCAAAATCCGATTTCTCATTGCGGCCCGACCCGGTTTCATTTCCACGGGACTGTACGGCCAGATGGTGGCGGCCCTGGACCAGATCAGCGGCGGACGCATCGACATCAATGTGGTTCCCGGAGGCATCCAGGGAGACTTCGAGCGCTTCGGCGAAACCAGCGACCACGCCCACCGTTACGAACGCGCCGAGGAATTCATCGCCGCGCTCAGGGTCCTGTGGTCAACAACCGATCCTGTCGATTTCGAGGGAGACCACGTACAGTTGCGAGGCGCGTTCTGCTCTCCGGGTGTAGTGAATCAAGGCCCGAAATTCTACCTCGGCGGAGCCTCAGATCGAGCAATAGGGCTCGCCGGTCGCCAGTCGGACATGTACCTGGCCTGGATACTCCCTCAGGATGAAATCGCCGCGTTCTTCGGCCGCGCTAGAGAGCAGTTCGCCGCTGCCGGACGCACTCCTGGGTTCGGCCTCCGGACCCACATCATCACCCGCGCCACCGAATCCGAAGCATGGGACGCCGCCGAAGACCTGCTGTCAGAGGCAACATCTGTTGTGAAGAACCAGAGGCAAGCCGTGTTCGCAGGCACAGCGATGGTTGGCCAACGGGAGCAGGCCCGAATCATCGCCGATCATCGGGTAGGAGACCACCTTTGGAACGGCATATCCACCGTCCGCGTCAACTGCGGAACCGCCATCGTCGGCTCGCACGAACAGGTCGCGGAAGAGCTTCTGGGCTACTGGAAACTGGGCATCGACGAATTTATCCTCTCAGGATTCCCGCACGTCGAAGAGTGCGACCGTGTGGCGTCCGATGTTCTTCCCATTATCAAAACCCTCATTGAAGACGAGCGAGGCGCATAAACAGATGGCCAATGCAGAGATAATATCCATCGGCTCCGAGCTTCTTCTGGGCCAGATTGTGGACACCAACGCCTCGTGGATGGCCCAGCGTCTGACTGATCTGGGCGTCAATCTATTCTACAAAACCGTCGTTGGGGACAATCCCGACCGAATGGCCGAGGTCATCGAGCGTGCCCTTGACCGCTCCGATATCGTGATCACCGGTGGCGGACTCGGCCCCACTCAGGACGACATCACAAGAGAGATTGTCGCTCAGGTCACAAACCGAACGCTGGTTAAGGACCCCGAACTGGTTCATCAGTTGCAGGAGCGCTTCCAAAAACGCGGCATGATAATGACGCCCAATAACGAGCGTCAGGCGTTCATTCCCGAAGGCTCGATCATCGTCGAAAATCCCAACGGCACCGCTCCGTCCTTCATCGTCGAGGACCCCCGTGCCGCGATCTTCACCCTGCCCGGCGTTCCCTTCGAGATGAAATGGCTGTTCGACAACGAAGTCGCGCCATATCTCCAAAACAAATTCAACCTCACTGAGACCATCATCTACCGGGTCCTGAAGGTAGCGGAACTTGGGGAGAGCCGGGTAGATGACGCCATCGGCCATCTGATCGCCGAGTCCCAAAACCCAACCGTCGGAGTCCTGGCCCACCCGGGTCAAGTGGATGTCCGAATCGCGGCCAAAGCCGCAAATAACGAGGCCGCCAACGCGCTCATCGACCCCGTGGAGGAGGAAGTTCGCCGCCTGCTGGGTCGTCACGTGTTCGCCGCCGACGATGAGTCGATGGAAGACGCCATCGGCGATCTTCTCTCTCAACAAGGCAAAACCGTCTCGGTGTACGAAGACCTCACGGCGGGCCTTCTGGCAGGCAGACTTCAGACGTCGAACTCAGAATATTTCGTGGAGGGCGTGATCAGCAACTCCGAGGCGACAACCCGGCGCCTTTTGCAGTTCTCCGATACTCCATCTGCTGACGACGCTCCTGCGCTCACACAGGCATTGGCATCGGCTGTAAGATCAATGACCGGCTCAGATCTGGGACTCG
>JASLRP010000004.1 GCA_030743915.1 SAR202 cluster bacterium
CGATCTCCAATTTCCTTGAAAATGGTCAACGCCTCGTCGTACTGTTGGTAGCCTTCCTCATAGTCTCCCTGGAGGTATCTGCCATAGCTGCGATTGTTGAGGCATGTCGCCATGCCCCACCGGTTGCCGATGGTCTCAAACGCGCTGTAGCTTTCCTGAAAATAGCGGTCTGACTCGTCATATTCTCCGAGGAGATTTGCCACCAGCGCAAGATTGTTCAGCGAGTACGCGATGCCCTGGCGCTCGCCAATTCGCGTCCGGGACTCCAGGCTCGATTGAAAGAGTTGATGCGCCTCCTGGTACTCCCCCTGCGAGAATGCGACTGTTCCCAGATTCTGAAGACTCAGGGCTTCTTCAAAACGGTCGCCAGTCTCTTGATTTACGCTCAACGCCTGATCGAGAAATCCCTTCGCCTCGTCGAACTCTCCCTGCATGCGGGCGGTGAGTCCGAGAAAGTTGAGGCAGAACCCAATCTCTTCATTCGCGTCGTTTCTTTGGAATATGTCTCGACTTTCTTCCAGCAGTTCGCGGGCCTTGGCGGGGACGCCCAACCTAAGTTGAAAGGCTCCCTGGCAGGCGAGAATCTTTCCGCTTGTTGTTTCTTGCTCCGGGCCTGAATCAACGTTGCCTCTCATCATCTCGATAGCGCTGGAGAAGACCTGGTTTCCCTCCTCATACCAGCCACGGATCTGGTAGAAAATGAACAGGGCGTCAACGGACCGAGCCAGGTGTTCGAAGCTCTTGTGCTCGACAGCCCATTGCCAGGCCGACCGCACGTTTTCGATCTCCGTTCCGATCTCTGCGAGGACCGTTTCTTCCTGAGCCAGTATGGGATCAGAGCGAGCCTGTAGAAATGAGGAGTAGTATTCGGCGTGGGCACTTTGAACCCGGTCAAACTCTTCTTGTGATTTCCGAAACTTATCCTCGGCGTACTGTTGAAGCACAGGTTGAAACTCGTACCGACGCGCGGAATTAAATCGCAGCAGCGATTTGTCCTGCAATGAAGTCAAGGTCATCAGCGAAGCGCCCGACACCTGCTGGGCGGCCTCGCGAGTGAATCCGCCACTGAACACAGCCATGCTCATGAAAGCCGTCTGCTCCGTGTCAGTCAGCATTTCCCAAGAGTAGTCAACCACCGCCCGCAAGCTTCTCTGACGCTCGGGGAGGTCCCTAAGCGTGCCGCCCAGGAAATCGATGCTCTGCTCAATCTCCGAGGCGACCTCCTGGCACGTCAGGACTCTGGTCCATGCTGACGCCAGCTCAATGCCCAAAGGCAAACCGCCGACCATTCGACATATCTGACCTGCCGACTGGATGTCCTCTCCAGACAGCGCGTAGCCTGGCTGGGCGCGGCTGGCCCCCTGAACGAACAGTTGGATGGCAGCATAGCTGTCAACATCCTCGATATGCCCATTAGTGGGCACGTCGAGCCCCTCAACATCGACGATCTGTTCACCCCGAAGGTTGAGACGTTCTCTTGAGGTGACCATCATCTTCGCGTCAGGAGCGCCCTGTAGAATCTCGGCAATCAGGTCCGCTCCAGTCATCAGATGCTCAAGGTTGTCGATGACGAGAAGTATCTGCTTTTCTTTCAGGTAATTGAGAAGCTGCGCTTTCAGGTCCTGAGGGTTGTAGAAGGAGAACCGGAGGGACTCGGCGATGGTGGATACGATCAGGTCTGTGGAATCTACAGGGGCCAGAGGCACGAACCATACCCCGTCTCGGAACTGGTCGCTGTTCTCGCTGGCGACCTGAATCGAGAGTCGGGTCTTGCCAATGCCTCCAGGCCCGGTCAGCGTGAGCAGTCTGGTCTGCGGGTCCTCCAGAAGCGTGGATGTCTGGGCCAATTCGCTTTCACGACCGACAAAAGGCGTGGTCTGGGCAGGCAGGTTGTTGGGCTGAGAGGAGAGAGTTCGCAACGGCGGAAACTCGGTCATCCGCAGGTCGGGGTGCACAAGGCCGAATATCTGCTGCGGTTCGCTCAGGTCTTTGAGGAGGTGCGTTCCCAGGTCGTTTATGGATGCGCCGTCGGGCAGTGAGTGTATATTTGTGACTTCTGGCGTGACCAGCACCTGTCCGCCCCATCCAGAGGCCATCACTCGCGCCGAACGGTTCACCACAGGCCCGGAGTGGTTTGCGCCCCTCACCTCGGTGGATCCGAAGTGCAGGCCCACCCGAATGCGAAGCTCCTCGACCTCTCCCCAGTCTTCCTGCTGGAACTGGCGCTGAACGCTCAGAGCGCACTCCAACGGCTGGCCGCCTTCAAAAGTCGCGAATATCCCATCGCCGCCGTGAGCGATTATCTTGCCGCCAAATCGGGACACTCCATCTTCGAGAACGGAGTCGTGCCGAGACAGGGCAGCGGTCATCGAGTCGGGATGCCGCTCCCAGAGTTGAGTGCTTCCCTCAATGTCCGTAAACATGAAGGTAAGCTCTTTTGTTTCTCCTGAAATCATCCTAGCTTGGAATCCGTAGTTCCTTCGGGGACCCCGATTCAGGCGGCCAGCATTCAGACACTCAAACGAAGTTTGCTGACGAAGTATGGATTCGTCAAGTCGTTGTAGCTTTGGCAGTTACTAAATTTCACGCTGGTTTAACCAACGAAATAAGCCTTGCGCACTACATCAGCGCTCCAATGGATGCGGATCTTGCTGCCGTAGTTCGCTCGAAACAAATGACGGGCGCAACATTTGTTCCAAGGAGTTTAACACGAACGCGACGTTATTCGAGTAGTTGCGCTTTTCCGGGTCTCCAACAAGGGAGTCCGAAACTGGGCGAGTTCTAGTCACATATCAACCGTCAACAATGCCTACAACCAAACTGTTCAAGACCAAGGGCGTTCCGGTGCGACAAATCGCGGAGGGCGTCAGGCTGTATCAGGCCAACGGCCTTCCATCCAACATAGCGCCGGCGCTCAAGCAAGCTGGGTTCACTCGCCAGGACATTGTCAAAGCGCTGGCTTCGGCGGACATCGCCTTCTCCGATGGCAAAGTGCCAAATGGACACTATCGGGGAACGATCATGCCAGAGGTAATCTGCGCATGGCAATCTGCCCTGGGCGCATACCGCGAGACGGCAGCCACGGATGTTATCAGGGACCTGCTGGCCATCAACGCCACGAAAGGCAAGCAGACCTTTAGCCTGAAGGACCTGGCCGCTGCGATTTTCGATTGCTATGGTTCGTACCAGACGTACCGCACCATCAACCAACTGCGGGATTTGCA
>JASLRP010000005.1 GCA_030743915.1 SAR202 cluster bacterium
AACAGGGATTCCAGCGACCTAACCTGATCTGTCGCCAATTCCCTGGATGGCGTGGGGGCGAACTGTTCTAACTTGGAGTATACGTCGCTCCACGTGGTAACTGCGCTACCCGATAATCTTTCTCTGGGTGGCTGCGGTTGCAGTGACCGTTTGCGAATTAGCCTTGCCAGTATGCGCGCCAGCATGATAACGCCCACGATGCCGACTACCACACCCTTTCGGGTGGTGAAAAATTTCCGTCGTTTCGTTGGAGGCGCATTCATCTATTTGTTTTGCTCCCTGGTTTTGTCCAGCACAGGCTGAACCGCGCTTCAAGTCTGCTAACCACGGACTGTGGCGTTTTGTAAGATTGCTAGAACACGAACTCCGGGCCGGGGATGTATTCGAACCGGTCCAGCGCATCCTCTTTCAAAGTGAAGCCGAGACCGGGCCTATCAGGAGCGTAAACGACGCCATCACGGATGTCGTATGGCTCCACGAATAGCTCGTTCATCATGGGCATGTAACCCTGGCTGACCTCCAGAATGTGGCAGTTGGGGGCAGACATCGCCATGTGTATGGAGGCGGCGAACAGCACGCCGGTGCCCCAGGCGTGAGGAGCCAGCCTGATTCCCCGAGCCGATGCCATAGCCGCTATGCGTCGAATTTCGGTCAGCCCGCCTGCTCTCGCAACATCCGGTTGGGCGATGTCAAGCGCCCGATGGCTGAACAGGCTCTCGAAGTTGAACCGCGTGAACTCTCGCTCTCCGGTGGCTATGGGTATGATGGTCGAGCGTCGAACCTCGGCCAGTCCCGCGTGATCGTCTGGCGAGATAGGCTCCTCGAACCATGCGATGTCGTACTCCTCCAGAAGCCGCGCCAGCCGGATGGCGGTGGACACGTCCAGCGAGCCGTGGGCGTCCACCATCAACTCGACGTTGGGGCCGATGCCTCGTCGGGCGGCGGCAACACGTCGCAGGGTGTTTTCGATAGAGAATCCGTCGCGGCCCACGACACGCATCTTGACGGCGTCGAACCCTTTGGCGGCGTATCCTGCCATCTCCTCTTCTGCCTCGTCTCCTGGCGCCCATCCGCCGGAGGCGTAACCCCGAACCGAGTCTCGTGTTGCGCCCAAAGCCTGGTAAATCGGTACTCCCATCGCTTGAGACTTGACGTCCCACACGGCGATGTCCACACCGGCGATGGCCTCCATAACCATTCCGTTCCGTCGGTTCTCGTCGGGTTGGGAGTGGCCTCGGTCCAACGAGGGCTTCCAGCGGGAGCCGTTGTACATCTTCTCGTAAATGCGCTCGGAGAACATGGGGTTTTCGCCCTCGATATCGGGCGCAAGCTCATGCTCGACGATGGCGCACAACACCGGAGGGCTGCCCAACGACGCGCCGACCCCGGTAAGTCCGTTGTCAGTCTCCACCAGGACGAGAACGGCGTCACTTTTGACTTTGGTTCCCAGGTCTGTGCGGTGCTGACGCTCTGGCGGCACGGGGTCGGACATCGGTATGGCTCGTACGCTGGTGATCTTCACGAGGACTCACTCCTTGGATTTATTGTTGGCGCTCCAGATTTATCACAAAGCGTCCATGAACGCCAGTTGCGGTGGATTACTCCTCCTCGGGTGGAGTGAGGGTGAAAATGCTCTCATCGACCTCGATATTCGTCTCAATGAACTCGTACTGGACGATGGTGCGCCCTGACGATTCGTTGCTGGAGATTGTCCTGAACGGGATTCGAACGCCTTCGATCTCGCGATAATCCTCGAAGAGGCTTTCCACGGGTATGCCGATGCCGCCTCTGGCCAGCAATACTCCCTGGGATTTGAGCATGTTTCCATTCTCCGCATCGACGTAAACAGTCACGGGAGGCAGTTTGCCGTGCTGAAGTTTGAGAATGTAAACTTTGATGCCGTTCAGTTCGCCGTCGCTCAGCACTCGAATGGAGTCATAGAAATCGCGCCAGTCCGCTAACAACGTGGCCGGATGGCCCTGGATTGCCTGTTCAAGCCGGTCGCCGCGCAGTTCTTCGAACCGGCCAAAACCTTCGCTCCAGGCCTGATTTCCATTGAGCGTCGACCTGCTGCTGCCAAACTTGCCGAAGTCTGAGTCCTCGCGCATCCGGTCCGAGCCGGAGACGTACAAAGTGAACGAGCCCTCAATCCCTGATTGGACGAGTTCGATAGAGCCGGTGGCCGCGTATGCGCCCAATGCTTCCCAGGCGGCCTTCTGACTCTCGGTGTCACGGAGCGCCATGATTTCATCCACGGTGGGCAGCGGCTCTGTGGACACATCCAGGCGCGGCATTGCGAACTCCTGGCCCGCCTGATACATCGTCATGGACTCGACGCCGACATCGGACTCAGAGAACGACACGGCGATGGCGGCTGTGGCGCGGAAGATCCACTTGTCGTCCTCGTCCGGGGGATGCAGTTCGAACACCATCTGCCCAGGAACATCGGCCGCCAGGTGGTTGTTCTGAATGACGACTTTCACGTCCATTCCGAGGGTGTCAGAGCGATACGTGCCGAGGTATTTGTCCAGTTCGTCAAGGTCGATCTCTGGCAAGATTTCAACACCCATGCGCGGTATTTCGAAGTCGAGACCGCCCTGGTGGATTTTCAGAAGGAATATCTCGCCTTCGTCGTCGCTGTCAAAGGAGACGGCGATATCATCGCTTATGACGAAATGCCACTTGCCTTCGGCGTCCGGAGGCGCCAGATCGTAAGTCGTCTCCCCGTTGGCATCGAGGGCGAGGCGGCCATCTCGCGTCAGAACGGTGTATTCTCTATCGGCCAACGGGCCGAACTCTGTGACGTACCTGCCCAGATACGGCCCATAGTCGATGTCGCCTGACCCATCGTCCAGATCGCCCAGTAGGGCATTCCAGACCATGTTGATGGATTCCTGCTGAAGGGGTGTTGCGAAGACGTTGGTCAACAGAACGAAGCCGAGGTTTGACTCAGGCAGCAACGCCACCTGAGACGCGAAGCCGTCCACATTGCCGCCGTGCTCGATGACCCGCTGGCCCTGCCAATCGCGGATCATCCAACCCAGACCATAGAACACCCCGCTGCCGATCTTTATCTGGTTCGTCCAGGTCTCCAGGTGTTGCAGTTCACTGATCAAACGGGTTTCATCAATGACTCCGCGCGCCAGTTGGAAGCGCACCCACTGCGCCATATCCAGGACGTTGGAGTTGATGGCGCCAGCCGGCCCGATGTTGCCAATGTCACGCATCGTTTGATGCTCGAAGGTCTGGAAGTGATCATTCCACTCGTAACCCAGAGACAGTCGAGAGTCTGCCTGCGATTCGGCAACCGAGGTATTGGAACTGGTCATTCCCAAAGGGTCGAATATCCGTTGGGCTATGAGGCTGTCCCAGTCTGCGCCCCCGGCTCCACTCGCGGCCAATCCAGAGGCGGTGTACATGACGTTGCTGTAATGGAAACCTTCACGAAACCCGGCCCACGGCTCGGCGTTGGTGGCGGCGAGCAGCACTTCCTCGCTGGGAACAGTCCCACTGGCGATCAACACTCCCATTCGAGTGAAGCCCGTGCGGTGGGACAGCATGTCGCGTATGGTTACCTGGGCGTTCTCGTTTTGGCTGTCGATGTCCAGGGTGAAGTATGGCAAGTGCTCGGTCACAGGATCGTCCCAGTCTATGCTCCCGTCGTCCATCAGCATGCCGATGAGCGTTGCGGTAAAAGCCTTGGTGGCCGAACCGATGGCGAAGATGGTCTCTGGCGTGACTGGAGTCTCGTTCTCGACATCGGCCACTCCAAAGCCTTTTGTGAAAATCACCTCGTCGTCTTTCACCACGGCAAGGGCCATACCTGGGATGTGCATTTCCTGGCGTCTGGATTCGAGTTGATCGGAGAGGTTATCGAGACGCCGCTGGAGGTCTTCAGTTAATACCTCTGGTTCCACCGTTGGCGTTGGTGGCACAGGGGTCTCGGTCGGAACTTGTGTCGGAACCTGTGTCGGCGCCGCTGTTGCAACCGGGGTGGGTGAGGCCGGGTTCACAGTGGGTATCACAGGAGGAGGCGTCACGGTCGGGACAGCAGGCGTTGCTGTCAGTGTCATTGGGGTAGCGGTAGGAACAACAGGTGTCGGTGGCAGAACAGTCGGTTTCACGGTCGGAGCTGCCGTGACGGTCGGAACGACCACCGCTGCGGTTACTGGACTGGGGACCAGGGTTGGCGCGGGCGCTTCATCTTCCTGCCCACAGGCGATTGCGAATACTGTTGCAGCAAGCGCAACTAACAACACAGCGATTCTGGACATTTGCCCTCTCTTTTTCACTTCTCAGTTATTTCCGTATTGAACTGTCTATCCCGACCCACGAAGGGCGGTGACCACGTTTTTTAGACTCATCCTCTGGCCGTACATCAGCAGCCCGGCTCGCAACACGCGGGCCGATGCCCACAGCAAAGCTACGCCACCGGCCACAACGAGCGCGAGACTGACGATTATCTCCCATGCGGGAACGTCCGTCGCGCCCATTCTCAGCATCATGGTTGGCGGGGCGGTGATGGGTATGAAGGAGAGCAAGCGGGCAGGCGGGCCGTGGGGGTTCTCGATAATCACCGTCCACAGGATCATGGGAACGTAGGACGGGACCAACACAATCCAGGAAAGCCCTCGCGCCTCTTGCACCGAGGTCGAAGCGGCTCCCATTCCAGCCATCACCACTGACATCAAAAAGTAACCGGCCAGGAAAAACATCACCGCCCATACCAGGAGGATGGGATCGACGGTTAGCTGTCTCGCGTCCGGGAAGTTCTCCAGAATTCGAGGGCCAATGAACGCCAGCGAGCCTGCCCACACGCTGATCTGCAGCAGGCCGAGAGAACCCTGGGCCAGCACCTTGCCCGCCATCATGCTCACGGGAGTGATGGATGTGGCGATAATCTCGATCATGCGGTTCTCTTTTTCGTCGGACACGCTTTCCAGCAGCATCATGCTGCCTGTGACCACGCTGATGACCATCAGAAACATGAAGATGTAAGAGACGGACAGCGAACTGGCTTCCTGGATATCCTCGGCGACTCGCTGATCTCCCTGTACGACGATGGACTCAAAGTTTGCAGGACTCAAAAACCGGGCGCTGACCCTGGGGGTTAGGGAGTCGCCGACCAGCGTATAACGCAGCACGTTGCTCACCAGAGCGCGGTGGTCTCCTGATATCTCTACTGCAATTATAGAATCGGTGTGCAGTCCCTCTACTTGTCCGGTGGTCATGTAGTCCTGAGGAACGATGAACAACGCTTTGATGTCGCCATCCAACAGCGTCTGAATCCCTGTGTCACGATCGGGGAACATTTCAAGTCCGGCGCCTGAGACGACTTCAGGGTTCAGCAGGCCAGAGTTGTCAACTATGCCAGATTCGTTTCGGCCAGCATCGGGGTTGTCTCCATCGTCGGCGGTGATGCTTCGATATGCAGGGATGGCCACCATCGCGACCACGAGAATCAAGGGGAACAGCAGCGTAGAGATGCGGAACCAGATACGCCGACTGCCTCTGCGTATCTCTTCGGCGAACACGATTTTGATTTCGTTCCAAAGGTGTTTTGTCACTGGCCGCAAGCCTTCCTCATCGGTCAACCAGCCTGGCGCAACGCCGCAAAGATGCGGGCGACGCTCATACGCTGACCGTACATCAACAATCCAGCCCGGAATATCCGAGTCGATACCCACAGCAATCCGATGGCGGTCAGGACCATGATAGCCAGTGTCCCAGCAATCTCCCACGGGGCGGGTTCTCCAACTGCAATTCTTATCATCATGGTGACTGGCGCGGTGAATGGTATGAAGGACAGGGTTCGAGCCAGCGGCCCGTCAGGGTTGGGGAGTATGCTCGTTATCGCCCAGAAAGGCGCGACGTTGGGCATGACAACCAGCATGGCTATCTGGTTAGCCTCTTTTGCTCTCGCGGCGAGGGACCCGATTCCCACCAGGATCACGGCGCTCAGGAAATAACCGGCGGTGAACAGCGACACCACCCACACCAGCAGCATCGGGCCCGCCGAGAATATGGGCGCGTCGGGGATCGCGTCGAATATGCGTGGCACGATGGCCATCAATGACCCCGTCCATACGAGTATCACCGCCAGCCACGCCGATCCTGACGCAAGCGCCTTGGCGGTCATCAGCGAGATCGGCTGTATTGAGGTGAGTAACACCTCTATCATTCGGCTCTCTTTTTCCTCGGTGACACTTTGGATCAGAGCGCCCGCTCCGATCATGAGAGCGAATAACAGCATCCCGGCAGCAATCATCGATACGATGACCGTGCCGAGGATGGCGTCTTCGTCTTCCTCAATTGGATTACCGTCGGAGTCGAGCCTGGTGCGATCGAACAGGGCAGGCTCCATCGCTCGCGTCAGCACGTCGGATTCCAGATGGTCTGAGGCAAGACCGGTCCTTAAAAGATCGATTATTGTAGATCGAGAGGCGCCGCCGGGGACTGCTCCTCCACCAGTATGGATCCAATCCACATCGCCGGTGTCCAGGTAATCGGCGGCGATGACGAATAGTTCGTCGATCGTGTCACTGAACAGCGCCTCCATGCCATCGGCTCGTTGTGGGAAGGTCACCAGTCCAGCAGCGCCCTCTATATTCAGCGTCAGGTCAGTGGATAGGTTGACGATTCCCAGAGGCTTCGGCTCATCGTCGTCATCCACAATCGCTCGGATAAGTGGGACCGCCACCATAAGCAGCGTCAGTATGGCAGGGACCGACAAGACGACGAGCAGATACGACTTTCGTCGGACCGTTCTGCGCATCTCCTCAGTGAAGACTATGCCAATCTCACCGAGCGCTTCTGGCACGGCTCACCTCCTCGATGAAAATGTCGTTCAACGAGGGCAGAGCGACCTCGTACCTCTCGACTGGAATCTCTGCGTCCAGGAAACTGCGAATGACCGTCTCCGGGCCGCTGTCCCCTCCAATCTGGTATTCATAGTGGCCGTTGGAGTTGTTCACCAGGCTGGCGCCAGGGACACTTGTCGGACAGTTCTCGGCGGTGACTTTCACGTTGTGCGTTCCTCTGGAACGTTTCAGGTCGTCTAGAGCGCCGTACAGTAGTCGTTGGCCTTCGTTGATCAGAAGCACCCTCTGGCACATTTCCTCCACATCCACCATCTGATGAGTGCTGAAGATGACGGTGGCTCCGCGTTGCTGCTGCTCACGGATCATGTCCTTCATAAGCAGGACGTTTATGGGATCGAGACCGGAGAATGGCTCGTCGAAGATGATCAGGTCGGGATCATGGATCAGCGCGCCGGCAAACTGCACCAACTGAGACATGCCTCGGGACATCGCCTGCACTTTCATGTGACGCTGATCGTGCAGCCCTACTTGCTGGAGCAATTCTTCTGCGCGTTGAGATGATGTTCTGGAGTCCAATCGTTTCAATCGCCCCAGGTAGGTGAGAATATCCATGACGCGAGAGCGTTGATACAGCCCTCGCTCCTCTGGCAGGTAACCGACCTTCGCCAGGGCATCCCTTGTGGACAATCCGCCTAGAAGGGCCACGCTGCCAGAGTCTGGACGGATGATGTCCAGGGCCATGCGGATGATGGTCGTCTTGCCGGAGCCGTTGGGCCCCAACAGTCCGAATATCTCCCCTTCATCCACCTGGAATGAGACGTTATCGACCACCGTTCGGTCGCCATAGACCTTGGTGATATCGTGGACTTCTAGCGCTGAACTCAAGACCAACTCCCAAACGATGTAGATTCCGAATCTCTGAAACGATCAACTGGACGGCGCGCTCTGATACTGGCGCAGCAACCGATATAATCTTTTGGTGTGAGCTTTAGATGCTCTCAAGTCCTCATGCCTACATGGTAACCAACGCGCCGGCCATACGCCTCCCCCGCAGAAATGATTCACACTCCATCGTGGGGATTAGTGAGATGGCTGAGCCTCCATCTTACGGAGGAGAAAGACGGTCGAATTTCCATGACGCGAGCGCTGAATTCATGACACTCCATCACACTGCGTGGTTAGCTCAGACAGTCGCAAATATGGACCAACCGAACACATTCAAACTCAGTGTAACAAGGGTTTGGTCGTCAGGTGTGTAGAATTTGGGAAGACCCGATTGCCCCGCTGGATAGAGGCAGACGCAGTGAGATGCGCTTAAGGGATGGGGCCGAATTCGTAGGTCTGGCAGTCGGACGTCATGCGGATGCCGTCGGCATCTTCGGAGGTGTCGGTCTCCAGGATGCGCATTCCGGTGGCGGCGAGACGGGCCATCACGTCCTCGTGAGGATGTCCGTAAGAATTCTCCATTCCCGCGCTGATGACTCCGGCCTCGGGAAGCAGAGCGTCCAGGAATGGTTGCGAACTGGATGTTCGACTGCCGTGGTGCCCGATCTTCAGGATGTCGATATCGAACAACACTCCAGCCGCCAGCATAGCATCCTGATTTTAACCAGGGAGCCTTGCGACTGCGGATTGAATCTCCTGAATAAAAAGCGCTGTGTCGCTCGCGTCTGCGAACTCGACAGGCGCGTGGAGGTCGTCCGCGTGGGTCACAGTTGGGCAGTCGATGAGGAATTGGCTCCACCAGCTATGTAACCCGAACGATTCTCCGTCTGGGTTGCGACCAAGACCGTAAAGTCGATAGTCTCCGATTCGAGGCATCTTCATCAAAGACGGAAAACTCGAGATGTGTCCATGCTCGCCGAGCATCCGGAAGGTTATTGACTTGCCTGGCGTGATGGACTCATCATCTAGCAGGACCCTGTCGACCGCAAGTTCATAGTCGGTCCTCGGCAGGCCAGATGAATATTTGTCGCCGGGGCGGATGTTACGCGCGTTGTCTGCCTCGTTGTAGGAGTTGAGAGTTCCCTCATCTACGACGGATCTGATTGTCCCGATGACTATGGCGTCCATTTGACTGACGAAGGCGTCCATATCACGCGGTGGTGGCAGGAATGTCGCATAAGACGTGTATTCAGCTTCTCCGTATGGGACTGATGGAGAGGAACAAGCCAGTTCATCGCCAGCGGTCGGCAGGGCTGATGAAGCAGTGTCGCCGCGCTGTCAGCCTCACTTTGGGAGTTGATGGCGCTCTCGCCAGACTCGGTTGTCTCCTCGACAATGGTGTCGGCGTCAGGCGGCGATAGCACGAATTTTTCCGTTGACGTGGATTCAGATTTTTCTGAGAGGATGGCTGGAGAGGGATCAACCAGTTGAACGCCAGGTTTCGGCAAGGTCGATGAAACAGGGTCGTAGGGTTTGAGGTTCTGTCAGTTGCCTTTCTCACTTTGGGAGTTGATGGCAACCTCGTCAGGCATGGCCGTCTCGACGACAATCGCGTCAATGTCAGGCGGTGGTGGCACGAACTTCGCCGTTGATGTGTTTTCAGCCTCTTTCCCTTCGGAGAGACTGGTCGCCGGCGGATCGACAGGCAAACCCGTTTGTGGATTCGACATCGGCCAGGCAATCAAAACAATCACCCCGACGGCGATGCCAATCGAAACTATCACGCCGCTAAACACAACCACTGGAACGCGGCTGGATAAGACCTGTCTTATTGGTGGCACAGTTACAACGCGAATGCTTGCATGCTTGGTCGCAGATTCTAGCGCCAGCTATTGAAATAACTCAAACTACGAAATTCATGACGGGGTTCTAAGAGAATTCAGGTTGCTGGTTCGGTGATTAATTGCACGTGCGCCCAGCATAACTGAGATATCAATATTCAAGATATCAGAAATTGGGAGCGACCACCTTTTTCAGAGGAAAAAGATAGAACTATGCGGCTGGCGCCACCGGCTGGCTCACCGATTTGGGCTTTCGCACCCATAGCACCAGGATTGCCCCCAGGAAATTCAGTATCGAGAAGATGAAGAACGGCACCATGTAGGACCCCTGGGTGTCGAACATGTAGGCGGCAAACAGCGGAGCGAACATCATTGCGATGTTGTTGGGCATCTGAGACAAACCCATGATGGTGGCGAATGCCTTTCGTCCGAAGTACTCGCCTCGAATGGCGGTCAGCAGCGGGATTCTGCCTCCGAATCCTATCCCGTAGAGCACGGCAAACAGGTAGGCCATCCAGACGTCTTCGGTGAAGGCCAGAACCATAATGCCCGATGCTTGGAGGGATAGAAACCCGAATAACACCGGCGGCTTGGGCAGTTTGTCCGCGATCGCGCCTGCGATTAGCTGGGAGGGCATGGCGGTGGCAGTGTAGGCCAGAACCACGAGGCCGCCAGCGCTGAGCGACATTCCCATGTCCTTCAGCTTCGGAATCAAGTGCAGGGACAATGTGACGATGGAGATGGTGGAGGAGATGTGGACTATGGTGAGTATCCAGAAGGCGGAGGTCATCAGCGCCTGCTTGACCGTGAAGTCCTCTTCTTCGTCCTGAGCGCCCTCTGTTTTGTCGTCGTTCTTGTCTGCCTGTACCGGAGCGGTGACGCCATCGGGCCTCAAACCCATATCCTCGGGGCGGTTGCGGACCACTGTGTACACAGGGCCGATCATCACGAGCATGAATACTCCGATGCCCAGAGTTGCCCATCGAAAACCGTGAGCCTCCACGCCCAGCGCCAGCACAGGAACCAGGAAGCCGCCGAAGTGAATTCCCGTCATGGTGGTCGCCATCGCCATAGACCTCTGGCGATTGAACCAGTTGTTGATCATCGAAATTACAGCCAGCCATCCGCCCAGGCCAGATCCGAGAGTAATGATGATGAAAGCCAGGTAGAACTGCCACAGGCTCTGGATTGCGGCCAACCCGATGAAGCCCAGGCCCATGATGATGTAGCCGACCAGAATCAGCTTGCGGCAGCCGAACTTGTCGATGAGGATGCCTTCCAGCGGGCCAAGCACCGCGCCCTCTCCACGGGCCAACGTGAAGGCTCCGGACATGGCGGTGCGGCTCCATCCGAATTTGGTTTCCAGCGCCACCAGAAAGGTTCCCAGACCCTGGAACACGCTGACGGCCATGAGGGTGAGCAGGAAGGTGCCCACGCCCACCAACCTCCAACCATAAAACACGCCCCTGGCCTGTTGTACGGCGCTGGTAGGAGTCATGTCTGACAGGGAAGGAAATCGCATCCAGGCAAGTCTATCAAATTAGAGCTTTTCAAGTGTATCTGGTTTGCTCTATTGGCCGTGTAATAATAGTGAATAACAAGGGCGCAAACCTTCAATGAAGTCAAACCCCGTCATGATATAATTCCGCCCAGCAATCTGATGGGTGGTTAAACAACACAAATGGCCCTGCTATCCTACCTAACGGGAAAAATCACCTGGGCCACATCCTTCAGATACCGAGACTATCGGCTGCTCTGGGTCGCCACGGTGTTCCAGTCGGTGGGCATGGGCATGGAACACGTCGCCCTGGGCTGGTTGGTGCTGGAGCTGACCGACTCCGCTTTCATGGTCGGCGTGGCCTCGGCGGCTCGCATGGCCCCGTTCTTCTTCCTGGGAATCGTCTCCGGCGCGGTCGCAGACCGGGTGGAGCGCAGAATGTTCCTTCGACTGCTGGCCCTGGCCGGAGCGATAATATCGGGCGTCACGGCGCTGGTCTTGTATCAGGACACAGGGCTGGTCTGGCCCATCATCCTGCTGGCGATGAGTATGGGATGCGTCTGGGCTTTCACGATGACCATGAGGCAGGCTTACACTTTCGACATCGTGGGTCCCGAAGCCGCGCTGAACGGCCTTGCGCTGACGTCATTGAGCCAGCGGGTGGGTGGCGTGCTGGGCGCGCTTGTGGCGGGGCTCATCATCGCCTGGGTGGGCGTCGCCGGACAGTATGTGGCCATCGCTGTGGTTTATATCATTGGCGGAACGGTGCTGATGCTGACCCGATCATCTGGGCAATCCGCCGTTGCGGAGCCTCAATCAGTCTGGCAGAATCTCAAGGGAACATTCCACATCCTTGGCACGAACCACATTCTGCTCATCTTGATGATACTTGCGGCGATAACGGAAGTGCTGGGCTTCACTCATCAGACTCTGATTCCAGTGTTCGCCAGAGACGAATTGGGCCTCGGCTCGGCAGGGTTTGGGGTGATGAGCGCGGTGCGGCAGTTTGGCGGTCTGTTCGGGCTGATGATGCTGGCCAACATGGGAGGCTTCCAGCGCAAGGGCCTTCTGATGTTCGTATTGGCCGCAGGATTTGGGCTGGGGGAGATGGCCTTCTGGGTGACCAACGGCGTGTTCACGTTTGTGCTGGCGCTGCTGTTCATCAACGCCTGCGCTTCGGGAGTCGATACGCTGTACAAGACGCTGATGCAGTCCAACGTGCCCAACGAACAGCGAGGCAGGGCGATGGGATCTTGGGTGGTGAGCATCGGAGTCGCGCCGGTGGGACATCTGAGTCTGGGAGCCATCGCCGGCGCTTTGGGTGCGCCCGCAGCGCTGCTGATCAACGGCAGTCTCCTGCTGGGAGTCAGCATCGCGACCGCGCTGGGCCTGCCCAGCATCCGCCGATTGAAGTAATTTCTGTATCTGGATCATTGGAGGCAACAAACGATGGCGACCCAATCCGTAACGATCATGGGGGGAGGCAACACGGCCTTCGCGACAGCGGCAAGGCTGACGCTGAGAGGGTTCGGCGTGACGCTGTTCGAGCTTCCAGAGTTTGCCGCTGCTATCGAGCCTATCCGAGACTCTCGTGTTATCAATCTGGAGGGAGTTCTGGAGACCGGCCCGGCCAAAATTCATGGCGTCACGTCTGATGCCAAAGAAGCTCTGGACGCTTCCGACCTTGTCCTGCTCATCGTTCCAGCATACGCTCACCGGGCCTTCGCCGAGGCGTGCGCTCCCCATGTTCGAAACGAGCACACAATCGTGTTGATGCCAGGAACCTTCGGAACGTTGGAGTTCGCCCAAATATTCAAGAACCACGGCGTCAGTGGAGTCACGCTGGCGGAGGTGGACACCGCTCCCTACGTGTGCCGTAAAACGTCTCCCGATGCAGCCATCATCTGGGGCGAGGTCACGGCCCTGGGTATGGGCGCTCTGCCCTCCACCGAGACTGAACGAGTCCGGCAGGCCCTCGACCCACTGTTCCCCGGAATCACCGCCTACCCGGACGTTATGGCCTGTGGGTTGTCGGCTATGAATCCTGTGGTTCATCCTCCCGGAGTTCTGATGAACGCCGGACGGGTGGAGCAATCCCGAGGCGAGTTCTACTTCTACGACGAGGGTGTTTCCCCGACCGTAGCCGACGTCATCATGCGGGTGGACGATGAACGACTGGCCGTGGGCCGCGCTCTGGGATACGATCTGACGCCGGCGAACGAGGCGTTCCACAACGCGGGATTCGGGCCGTCGGGCGACCTGTGGGCGACGATCAACGGGAGCCGGATGCTCACCGCGCTCAAGGCTCCGGGCAACCTCCAGAGTCGATGGCTGACTGAGGACATCCCCTATGGACTGGCGGCCTGGAGCAAGCTGGGCGCGCAGTTCGGCATCGACACTCCGCTGATGCGCTCCTTTGTGGACATAGGCTCCATAGTCATGGGCTTCGACGGCTGGACCGAGGGACGCGGCCCCCAGGAACTGGGCATCGCAGGGATGGACATCGAGGAGTTGAAAGGATTTCTTGCGACTGGTTTGGGATGAATCTTTTCGAGTATGAGAACTCGCCATTCTGAGAGCGCACCCGATGAATCTCGTCATAGGCAAACGAGCGCCGTGTCATGTGCGACCAGATGCTTCGCCTCAACTCAGCATGGCGGAATATTATTGAAGATTTAGGCGCCAGAGATGGAAACCTGCATGGTTGATCAAAGGGTCAGTCAAGGACTCACGTTCGTGAAGCCACTTTTTAAGCGACGACTGGCTCTCGGCCGAAATCCTGCCTGCCAGCAGTCCTTCAACGCTGATGTCCTCGTCCAGGTCTTCCCAGTGGATGCTTTCGCCGCCGCCTATCAGTCGCCAGTTGCTGCGTTCGTCGTCGCTGGCGTGGGAGAGCCGAGGGTACCAGAGCAGAGGCACGGATATAGTTCGTCCGTCGCTTAAGTCAACGGTGAGGTCGTTGTCAGTTGTGGTGACGTCTTGCGCGTCGGGAACTTGGATATCAACTGTGGAAGTACGCATCCCCCGACTCCACTCGTTTCCATACGAATTGGGTCAAGCCAGAACTTGGCAACATTGTTGTCGCGTTCGACATGAACATGTTGAGGTTCAAATCGGTCACTTGAGTAGAAGAAAAACCGATACGGCCCGTGCCTTAAAACTGTGGGCATCGTATTCTCTATGGTGGTCGATTAGGCTTTGTTATTGAACAACCGTGTTTCTACCATACCATGTTGGCGATTCTCAGACAGTCTAACGCAAAGCTGATTTTGCTCTCCAGTAACAAAATCGGAAGCAGTGGAGCTTTCCAGTGGTTTACAGCAAACCAGGTAGCGAACAATCTGGAATGCGCAACGCGATGATTTCCGACACGTTGTGCGGGGAGTCTCTGTAAGGGGAAATAACCGGCAGCGAGATATTGCGTCCACAGCGGCTGTGAATATCACGGCTGCCCAGCCAAGGGTTGACCATTGCGCTTGGAGGTTAAACAGTCAGCGTATGCCTATGATCGTTATTCTGCAGATCGGCGCTTGTCAGATTATGCGGATAGGGCCAGTTCCTCTGACTCTGTGCGGATTTTCAGCCGGTACCCGAACATGAGGTACTCTGGACCGCTGTCTGCCATTTCGCGAATCGAGCCGTGCATACTCTCAAACGCTCCGCGCATGGAGTCCAGCGTGAAACCTCCTGCAGATGCCAGAGTGTCCAAGTCGTTATCGGCGCCAACGTTCATCATGAAAATAGCGCCCATGTCTGGATGATTGTCGTGCAGCCACTTGGCTGTGCTGGCCCCGTCCTCCATGATCAGGTGGTCAACATCCATCACGATTACGTCAGGACTCAGCATGTCCAGATCGTGAATCGCTTCCTGGCTATCTTCGTGACTCACCAACGTGAACTCTGTCGCCAAATCAGATTCTACAGCGCATTTGAGAACCTCGTGGTTGCTCAAGACCAAAACCCGTGTCACCGTATCTTGCTTATTCATCTGCCGAATCTCCCTGGCTTGCTTATCTGATTACATCCCGACTCTGGTTGCCTGATCAAGTCACCTGCGCTTTGCGGCATTTTCAGAATCGGACTGGCGTTTCTGAGACATTTACTGTCATGTTTCCGCCATGAATCTAGAGTAAATGGTCACTCCCTGGTCGCGCAGGGTGTAGCGCCCAATATCAGTCCGTGCTGCCACCCAGACACGCAAAGATGCAGTTACCTATGCGATTTTCAGGTATTGGGGATAACACACTGAAACAGCAAATAGATATGCAGTAACGATTGCAATACGAAAAGAAATATGTGCCAACGCGCGATATCGTCGCGTAATAAGTCGACTGTTGGTTGTCGCCAGGATTCTGGCCGCTGACATACTGGTGGCAGTTTTATGACACATTGTGGTCAGTGTCGAATCTTCCGATGATCAACAGGCAATTCGAGAATAGTTTACTCGCGCCCGTTGCTGAATTTCCGTCGATTACAACGGCCTGACTGTCAGAGGCTTTCCTGCGCAGATGTATGGATTGCGCCTTGAGTCAGGGAGTCGGGGCGGTCAGTTGCGCGGCTAGTTCTGTGGTGTAGCTGCCGTCTCGGAATTTCTCGGATTCGAGAGCCTTGATGTGGAACGGGATGTTGGTTTTGATTCCC
>JASLRP010000006.1 GCA_030743915.1 SAR202 cluster bacterium
TTGACGAGATTGCGCCGACAATTATGTTACCCGCGAACGGGGCGCGTGACAATTCTGAAACGAGTCTGTGCAGGTAGAGAGGTTCCTACATAGGCTCGGTTTTCCTAACTATCGATCAATGACGTCGAACTCGTTTCCAGCACAGGCCTTGCCAGAGAAGAGCTAACGATGTTTAATACGCCGCAGGAACTCCAATCCACATGATTCTCGGGTGAGCATGACCCAGCAAGACGGCGTACTCAGCGATATAAAGGCGCTTGACCTCTCGGAGGGTGTATCTGGCCCGCTTTGCGGCAAGCTATTGGCTGGCATGGGGGCGGAGGTCATCAAGATCGAACGCCCTGGGGCCGGAGACGAGTCCAGGAGCGCAGGCCCGTTCCCCAACGATGACCCGAACCTGGAGACCAGCGCCGCTTATCTTTACCTCAATATGGGCAAAAAAGGCATAACGCTGGACGTAGAGACCGACACCGGAGCCTCGATTCTTCGGCGTTTGGCTCAGGAGAGCGACGTTCTCATTGAGAGCTATTCACCCGGGTTCATGGATAGCCGAGTGTTGGGATACTCTGACCTTGAACCGCTCAATCCTGAATTGGTTTACACTTCAATAACGCCATTCGGCCAAACCGGCCCGTACCGAGAGTATAAGGGCGGAGACCTGATCATTCAGGCTGTTGGCGCCCTGATGCATCCGATTGGTCTGCCGGAAAAAGAGCCGATCAAGGTCGGCGGGAGCGCCGCGCTTTACTCGGTGGGCATGAGCGCGTTCTCCGGCACGATGATGGCCCTGTACGTTCGAGATGTCGAAGGCTACGGCCAACATGTTGATATCTCAGCAATGCAGACCGTCACGGTGACCCAGATTCACGCCTCCATACATCATCAATTTGGGCGCATTCCGACTCGCAGAGAAAGCGCGCTGGTCGAGGCCGCCGACGGATGGGTGAATCCGGGCCTGGAAATTGGCGTTCAAGAAGACACCTGGAAGAAAGTCTGCGACCTCATGGGGCTGCCAGAGTTGGCCGACGACCCTGCCTTCAACACGCGAGAGGCCCGTCGCATGAACCAGCAGGACCTTCTGGCGATTATCGGGAACTGGGTGGCCCAACAGCCCAAAGAACAGATTTATCACACACTCCAGGGACTGCGCACCATCGCCGGGTACGTGGCGACCGTCGAGGACTTGAGAAACTCAGAACAGCTTCAATTTCGAGAGTTCTTCAAGACCATCGACCATCCCGAGGCTGGCGAAGCGGTGTACCCTGGCGCTCCATACTCAGTTGACGGTAACGCGCTGATTCAGAGTCGCGCCCCTCTGCTCGGAGAGCATAACCTGGAGGTCTATCGCGACAGGCTCGGTTACTCCGGAGCGGAGTTGGGCAGGCTCCGAGGCTTGGGAATCCTTTGATCACATGAACAACTATCAGACCCAAAATCTAGCGTTGAAAGACTTGAGAGTTCTGGACCTGACCCAGGTGGCGGTTGGCCCGTACACCACGTTCCTGCTGGGTTTCATGGGCGCAGAGGTCATCAAGGTCGAGAGCACGTCTCGCATGGACATCAGCCGCGGACAGGCGCGACCCACGCCCCAGGGGTACCGGGTGTATCCTGACAACGACCCTGACGAACGCCCCTGGAATCGGGCGGGTCATCACGTGCACCGCAACCCCAACAAACTGAGCGTCACTCTGGATCTGTCCACGGATCGGGGCAAAGAGTTGTGCAAGAGGTTGGCGACTGTCTGCGATGTTCTGATCGAGAATTTCAGGGCCTCGGTTATGGACAGGTTGGGTCTGGGATACAGCGTGATGTCTCAGGTCAATCCTCACCTCATATACCTCAAAATCAGCAGTCAAGGCGCGACTGGGCCGGAAAAGGACTATGGGTCTCTCGGTTCAACCCTGGAACAGACCGCAGGTCTCGCTTCGGTGACAGGATATGAGGACCGCAGACCGTCGATGACCAACGAGACATATCCTGATCCAGTCGGAGGCATTTTCAACGTGGGGCTGCTGATGGGCGCCCTGCGAAAAAGGCGCAAGACAGGACAGGGCGGCTTCATCGACTTCTCCCAGCGAGAGATGACCGCATCCATGCTGGGCCAGGAATTCCTGGATTTCAGCTTCAACGGGCGAGTTGCCGAGCCAATGGGCAATCGACATCCCGTGTTTGAGCCGCAAGGAGTGTATCCGTGCATGGGTGACGACATGTGGGTTGCCATCTCTGTCGGCTCTGAGGAGGAGTGGGTTGGACTCTGTGACGCGGTGGGCATGCCTCAACTGGCCCACAATCCCAGGTTCGAGACTGCGCTTGCTCGACGCCGAAACCGTGACGAACTGGAAAGATACCTCAACAACTGGACCCGAGAACAGGACCACTACGAAGCGATGCACACCCTTCAAAAGAACGGCGTTCCGGCCGGCGCGGTTTTGAAAGGCGGCGAGATCATCAACGACCCGCACCTGGAGGAACGGGGGTTCTGGGACGATGTGCATCACCCGGAGGCGGGAAGCTACAGGCAGGTGACGACACCGTGGGCGTTCTCGAAAACCGGACGCATCCAGACAACTCCTGCCCCAGGACTGGGCGAACACAACGACTACGTTCTATCCGAACTGCTGGGACTGACTTCTCAGGAGTTGCATGACCTGGAGGAAAAGGGCGTCATAGGGACTATACCCATAGGCGCCGAGTAATCAATATCGACATGACACGAGGGGGAACAATGGGACCCAGACTGGTTGACCACCTGCTATACGAAAAAGAGGACAATGGCATTCTCTGGATAAAGTTCAACCGCCCTGAGAGGATGAACGCCATCCTCGGTTCGGCGGAGGAGAACGGCACCGTCGCCAAAGTCGGTGAGTACATGAGGGCGGCGGATGACGATCCCGATGTGCGGGTCATTGTGCTAACAGGAGTTGGCCGTGGGTTCTGCGCCGGGGCCGATGTGAAGGGCGGAGTGCCCGACGACGTGAAAGGCCAAAGATTTGTAGGCGACCGAGGGACCAACGAGGGTCCGGACGCCAGCAGGCAGCATTTCTTCTACGGTTTCACCAAACTACACAAGGATATCTCCTTTATTCGGAAACCGACCATCGCGATGATAAACGGCGCGGCTGCAGGGTCTGGCATGGACATGGCGCTGCACTGCGACATCCGCGTCGGCTGCGAGAACACGCGATTTATCGGATACCAGCAGGTGGGCCAGATTCCAGAGAACGGCGGCAGCTACTACATGCCGAAGATCGCCGGAATGGGCAGAGCGTTAGAGTTCCTGTACACAGGCAGGCTGGACGCACAGCGCGCCTATGACTGGGGGGTGTTGAACCATCTTGTGTCTTCGGAGGAACTGGAAACCACAACTCGCAAATTGTGCGAGGACATCATCGCTAATCCTCCGTTGGTCCAGTGGGTCGGCAAGCGCATCATGCGGGCCGCCGTGGACAGCAATCTCGAAACGACGATGGTGTTGACCTCCAACGGTTCGGACATTCTGTCAAGTTCCGATGACGCCAACGAGGCGCGGCAAGCTCTCGTCGAGCGCCGCCGGCCCTCGTTCAAAGGAAAGTAACTCTGGAGCGTCGGGCTTGGGATTTGAGTCAGCCGTGACTCGCAAAGCGACACGGCGCAAGTAATCGAGATAGTCAGAGGGAGAACAACATGGCGACAATCGTCACTGGCGGCACAGGATTTGTCGGCTCCAACATCGTCAGGCGGTTGGCGGAGCAGGGCCATCAGGTAGTCTCAATAGACCTGGTGGAGCCTGACGAGATGGTTCGTCGTTACCTGGAGCCGTGGGCGTCTCAAGTCACATGGGCACAGGCCGATATTCTGGACGCAGCCGGCCTCGCAGAGATAGGCGCGTCACACGAAGTGGAAAAGATCGTTCACGCCGCAGTGTTCACTGGAATCAGGGAGGATATCGAGCGAGAGGATAGCCGCCGAATAATCGACATAAATGTCAGCGGGACCGCCAACATGCTGGAGTTGGCCTCGAATCTATCTTTGGATAGATTTTTGTACGTCAGTTCCGGCGCGGTGTACGAAGGCTTGGAGGACACCGGCATCCTGCGAGAAGATCTGCCGCTGAATCCCAGAGGATTGTACAACTCGACCAAGCTCGCCAGCGAACACATTGCCCATCGCTACGGCGAGCTTCATGGGTTCGATACGGTCGCCACCCGGCTCAGCAGTCCATTCGGACCAATGGAGCGGGTGACGGGCCATCGCGCAGTCATGTCCATGCTCCAGCAGGCTACGGCTTACGCTGTCCGTGGTGAGCCGATTCCGCCCTTGCCGTCCGGCAACTGGGACTTCACCTACGTCCATGACATCGCGGCGGGAATACAGACCGTGCTGGACGCCCCGGATCACTCCCAGAGGGAATACAATCTGGGTCGAGGCGTGCCCGTGTCCACAGATGAAATCGTGTCGGCCCTGCGAGAAGCGGAACCTTCTGTCGTGTTCCAGGAGCGCTCGGACACCGAAATGGAAATATCGTCCAGCCGGAGAGTCATGGACGCCTCTCGCGTTCGAGAAGATATAGGGTTTGCGCCGGAACACGACATTGCGTCAGGACTGAAGGCGTACATCCAGTGGCGTCAGGAATTTGAATTCATAGATTAACACCGCAGGATCGACTCACAATCAGATAGACGACCGACGTTTCAATCAACAACCACTTGACGGGGGTGCCTGGATGAACGTGCTATTCGTGTGCAACGGGAATGTAGCCAGAAGCCAGATCGCAGAGACGATGCTTAACCACTTGTCCGATCATCAAGCGACCAGCGCCGGCACCGCGGTGAGGTATCTGGGTTTTGAAGGTCAGACTCTCGGAACTCGCGCTGAACACCCGGAAAGCGGACTGGCGGCAAAGATGGTTCTGGAGTTGATGCAGGGCAAAGGATTCGACTTGTCGCACAATACGCGTAATCAGGTCACGCCTGCGATGGTTGATGTTGCAGACCGCATAATCGTCATGCTCGGCGACATACCACCAGAGGATTTTTTGGCCCAGAGCGACAAGATGGAGGTCTGGGATGTCACAGACCCGATTCATGCGCCTCGCGAATCGACGGCGATCATCTTGGACGAAGTAACCGCGCTGGTGCAGACGTTGGTCCGGGAAATCGGGTAACTGAACCTGACGAGGAGTGCTGATTTGAAGGCATCGGTCCGATTGGACACTGACCACAACACAGGCGAGATCGATCCTCGAATTTTCGGAGGTTTCCTGGAGCATCTGGGACGTGCTGTCTACGAGGGCGTTTACGACCCTGGCAACCCTCTCAGCGATGATGACGGGTTCAGGACTGATGTTATTGACGCGCTAGGCAAACTCCGTATGCCTTGTGTCCGATATCCGGGCGGTAATTTTGTGAGCAACTACGACTGGAGGGACGGGATTGGCCCCAGAGACCAGCGACCGTCCCGTCCTGATTTCGCCTGGAAGAGCGTTGATCCAAACACATTCGGTGTTGACGAATTCGTGGCGTGGTGCCGTACGCTGAACACCGAGCCGATGATGGCCGTGAACCTGGGCACCCTTGGCCCTGCCGAGGCGTCGGCGCTGGTCGAGTACTGCAACCTGGAGTCTGGCACGTCGTGGTCGGACATGCGCAGGCAGAACGGCCACGACGC
>JASLRP010000007.1 GCA_030743915.1 SAR202 cluster bacterium
CTTCCCAATTTCGCTGGGATCGACGCCGAATGGGTCCTGTTCCAAGATCACGAAATCGCCCAGCTTGCCGACCTCCAACGTGCCTATCGACATCTCTTGGAAGGAGGCGCGGGCCGCGTTGCGGGTCATGGTGGCAATGCCGTCCTGCACCGAAATGCGTTCAGCGGCATTCAGAATTTCGCCGCTGCTGGTTACTCGATGCACCGCGCTCTGGACACAAAACAGGGGACTGACGGGCGTGACCGGACAATCGGAGTGCAGAATCGGCATCAACCCAGCGCGGGTCGCCGAGCCGACAGGGTCCAGAAAGTTCACTCTATTCGGACCGAGGAATCTTTCGCGGTGGCGGTCTCCCCAAAAGTGGATATGGTTCGCAAAGAAGTCAGGGATTACGCCCAAGCGTTGCATCCGCTCGATATGCTCTGGATGGCAGACCTGGCAGTGTTCAATCCGATATCTGTGGTCAGACCGAGGCTCGATGCTCAAAGCGTTTTCGTAGGCGTCGAGAATCATATCGATGGCTGCGTCGCCGTTGGCGTGAGTGGCGATTTGGTAACCTCGACGATGGAGCGCGAGAACCATCGCGTTCAGTTCTGCCTGCTGGTAGATTGGCCATCCTTTCTCGTTTTCGTCGCAAAAATACGGCTCTCTCAACGCTCCGGTCAGCCCCTGAATCGAGCCATCAGACACGATCTTGCACCCCGCGACCCGAATCCAATCGTCGCCTGCCCCAGGCTGGAACTCAAAATCTGATTCCTCCAGCATCTGCCACTGGAGGAACATGTTGACCCTCAACTTCTGAACGCCATCATCTCTGGCTGACTGATAAGCGTCCACCATATCGACGCCGCGAGATCGGCTCACAGAGGCGTCGTGAATTGTCGTGACACCCTGGCGCAAAAACTCGGCCTGCGCCTGAACGAACCCGTCTCGCACATCTTGCGTGGAATACGCCGGGATGTGTTCGGTCACAAGAACCTGGGCAGGCCCTTCGTAAAGCACACCGTTAGGTTCGGATGATCCTGGCCCTCGGCCAATCCGACCTCCCGGCGGGTCCTGAGTGTCACTGGTCACGTTCCCATTGGCCAGCGCTACGCTGTTGGCGGCAAGCAGGTGCCCAGAGTTGTGCCAGATGACAATCGGATGATCGGTGGACGCCTTGTCCAGATCATCCCGAGTCGGATGGCGCATGTCCACGAGTCCGGTGTCATCGTAACCCCGGCCCGTAATCCACTGGCCTTTTGGCGTCTCAGAAGCTCGCAACCTCAGACGATCAATGATATCGCCAATAGTCCTGTTCGGTGGCGTTCGCACATCCACGGCGAGCAGAGACGTTCCGAAACTTAACAGGTGATTGTGAGGTTCGATGAATCCCGGCAGGACCGTTTTGCCCTTGGCGTCGATCACAGTCGTGTCCGGTCGCCGATTGGCCATGATCTCGTCGTCGGCGCCAATCGCCTCGATTCTGCCGTCTCGCACGGCCATAGCGTTCGCGGTCGAAGATACGGAGTTCATCGTCACGATACTGGCATTGGTCACGATAATGTTCACGGATTACAACCTCCTGCCACATCCGGTTCTGGGCGCGATAAGCAGTATATTACAGGTGATGCATTTCTTTCTCGGGCGATTGACACAGTGACCTGATGGTGGTTATGTTACGCGGGCGTCAGACGCTTGGCGAATCCATTCCACCTGAAAAGGGCACACCGACAACATGACCAACTCCGTGGTTTTGATCGACACTCCCGTCTCGCCTCCCCTGTGGGCGCTTTTGGAACGGCAGCTTCTGAAAGCCATGTCCGACGCGTGCGAGCAGTTCTTCGATCACTACTTCGACGAGCGTGGATACCTGTTATGCGTGCCTCGTTGGGGAGGCGATGACGGCCCCGACGACGCCGCGGAAAACATTCTCAATTGGACAATGCTCCATGCATTGGGCGGTTCCGACTCCGTGTTGCAGCTTTACAAAAAGGGCTGGAACGGCCATCTGCTCCAGTACACCGAGGCCAAAACTGTCGAGGTGCCTATGGGTCGCGACGGGATGTATTATAAAGAGTTCCCCGTCATGTTCGACTGGTTCCATCACAGCGAGTGGCTATCGGCGTTCTACCTTCAGGGCCTTTCCGATCCATCAGACCTGACCTACCGGAATCGGCTCAAACGATACACTGGATTCTACAACGGCGACGATCCGCAGGCCGATAATTGGGACCCGAATCATAAGATCATCCGCTCGATGTTCAATGGAAGTCGCGGCCCTCTGATGCGCAAGGCCACTGGGTTGGACTGGGCCGGTGACCCCATCGAGATTCAGGGGCGGTTCCGTCCCGGCCACGGTGAGCGCGACTATCATCAGATGCTGGTCCACTTCCAGGACTACAACGACGTTGTGGGCGATCATCCAATGAACATGAGCGCGACGACACTGGGATTTGGCGCGTACGCGCTGACGGGCGAGACCCGCTATCGTGATTGGATTCTGGAGTACGTTGACGCCTGGGTCGATCGCACCGAGGTTAACGGAGGGTTGATTCCTACTAACATCGGTCTGGACGGAACCATCGGCGGTGAGACCGAAGGCAAGTGGCACGGCGGCGTGTACGGTTGGGGATTCTCGGTTTATGACCCGGCCATCGACGCCATAGCACATCGCCCCTCATTCCAGGACCGCGCTCACTATGGGTTCGGCAACGCTCTCCTGCTGACCGGAGACCGGCGGTACGCGGACGTCTGGGGCCGAATGATCGACATTGTGAACTCCAACGCCGTGCAGGAGAACGGGCGCACACTCTATCCCCACTCATTTGGCGACCAGGGTTGGTACAATTTCACTCCAGAGAAGTTCGCCCACGGAGCGCTGGAGGTCTATTACTGGACGATGGACGAGCAGGACGCCAGGCGGGTTCTCAACGATGATTGGGTAAAGTATCTGAACGATCTCAACCCCGATTATCCTGTCGAGGCCCTGAATCAGGAT
>JASLRP010000008.1 GCA_030743915.1 SAR202 cluster bacterium
CGGCAACGCATCGTACTCGCTGGAGGGCGAGATTCCTGCAACACGAATGCAGGAATTGCAGCAACAGCTTCGGTCTATGACTCGCGGGGAAGGTATCCTGGAATTCGCCTTCGACCGTTACGAGCCTGTCGGCGACTCGATTCCGACCAGGTCACGGACAGATCAGAATCCGCTCAATCGCAAAGAATACATGCAGCGCGTAATGGGACGGGCCTAGCGCAGGAGGAGTTTTCAATGAAAAACTATGAACCAGGTATGAGTTTTGGAGAAGACGCCGCCAAGAAGTACGAGGACTACAAACGGGGCGATGAGGATGAGGCCGTCGCCTTCCTGGAGCAGGCGGCACGGGGCGGTCCGGCGCTGGAGCTTGCCATCGGCGCAGGGCGCATTGGGTTGCCTCTGGCGGCCACGGGAATCCGAGTTGATGGCATCGACTTTTCGCCCGACATGGTCGCCCAGCTACGCGCCCAGCCGGGAGGCGCCGACTTGAATGTCACGATTGGCGACTACGCCGACGTCGCGGTGCCCGGCAAATATCGCCTGATATACATAGTTTTCAACACCCTGCACAACCTGCTGACTCAGGACGAGCAGGTCCGCTGCTTCGAGAACGTCGCCGATCATCTCACCGACGACGGAGTTTTTGTGATCGAGGGGTCAGTGCCCAGCCGCTTCTATCGGCTTCAAAACGACCAGTACGTGGAGGCCGAGGCCATCGGAGTGGACGAAGTACGGCTTGACGTCGCCCAGCACGATCCGGTGAAGCAGTTGCTCTACGAGAACCACGTTTCCCTCACCTCAGAGGGAGTGCGCCTGAATCCCATCGTCACCCGCCACATATGGCCCAGCGAGCTCGACCTCATGGCGAGAATCGCCGGCCTTCGCCTGAAAGAGCGCTGGGACGGCTGGGAGCGACAACCCTACACGTCCACCACCGAAAAACTCGTGTCGGTGTATGCCCGCTAGAATTGTCAATCGACTTCACGCCAAGGAGTTCAGTGAGAGCAAATGACTCTCGATCACACCCGCGCGAACTTCTGGATGGCGTTCTGCGCTCCGACTTCGGCGACGTAGACGTTGGACTGAGCGTCTATCCAGATACCGTGCGGGAAACCACGGAACTCGCCGGAGGCTTCGCCTCGCTGGTTCCACTTGCCGATCACCTCGCCGTCCAGAGACATGACGTGGATTCCCTCGTGGCCTGTGGCGACATGCAAAAGATTGTCATCGTCCAGGTGGGCGTCATTGGGGCCTGGGACTCCGGGCCATTCGGTCTTGAAGTTGCCATCGACGTCGAAGACCTGACAGCGGTTGTTCTCCCTGTCCATGACATAGACGTTGTTGTTGGCGTCCACGGTCACGTCGTGGGGCAGGTCGAACTGGCCGGGGCCCGTGCCGTCGGCTCCCCAGGAGTTCAATAGCTCGCCTTCGGCAGTGAAGCGATGAACGCGATTCTGGCCGTAGCCATCCCCGACGAATATTTCTCCCGATGGCGACATCACGGCGCGGGTGGGCCTGTTGAAAGGAGCGCCCGGAGCGCCGGGAACGTCCTTCTGTCCCATCGTCATGAGAATCTCGCCGGACGGGGCGTACTTGCGAACGGTGTGGTCGGCGCTGTCGGTCATGAAGATTTCGTCATCGGGGCCTATCCACATGCCGTGAGGCGTTGTGTACAGGTCTTCGCCCCATGTCTCCAGCAGCTTGCCGTTCTCATCAAAGATCAGCACCGCGCCTCCCGTGACCTCTGGATAGGGCCACTCGCGCCACGCGATGTAGGCCTTGCCGCTGGAGTCGATGGCGACGTCGGAAGCGACGCCGGTAGCTGACAGGTTGGGCCACCCCTCCACCAGTTCGTATTGATAGTTGTCGAATCCAAACTTCGCAGCCATGATGTCGTCCTTTCACGGGTAGGGGTGTCAGAGTTGAAATCGGGCGCAATTGTAGCAGGCAGGTTGGTGTGGAACAACTGAGTCTGGAGAAGTCTGCGAAGCGTCGAGAGCGGATTCGATACCCAACGCTACCGGAACGACCATGCTGATTGATGAAGGGGTCGCAGGCTGATATGCTTGGCTTCGGTCTTCTGGGATATCCGATTACCTCATGCCCGATGTTCATCGAAACCCCAGGAGCTGTCGCATGCGGCTGCCTCGGTCGCTGCCACCTGATTACCTGATTCCTGGAACCCATCAAAGGAGCAATTCATGGATTTTGGCGCGATGATGTTCACCACTGACTATTCGATCAGGCCCGACGATCTGGCGAAGCTGCTGGAAGACCGGGGCTTCGAATCCATGTGGGTGCCTGAGCATACCCACATCCCAGCAAGCAGGCTGTCTCCCTGGCCCGCAGGCGGAGACCTGCCGAAAATGTACTGGCACACATACGACCCCTTCGTTGCGCTGACCGCCGCCGCGTCGGTCACCACCGATCTGAAGGTGGCGACCGGAATCTGTCTGGTCATCGAGCGCGACCCGATCACCACCGCGAAGGAAGTTGCCAGCCTGGACATGCTCTCCAATGGGCGGTTCATCTTTGGCATTGGCGGTGGCTGGAACGCCGAGGAGATGGAGAATCACGGCACTAACTTCCGAAGACGCTGGAGGCAGCTGCGGGAACAGATTCTTGCTATGAAGGAAATCTGGACTCAGGACGAGGCCGAGTTTCACGGGGAGTTCGTCAATTTCGACAAGATTTGGAGCTATCCCAAGCCTGTCCAAAAGCCCCACCCTCCGATCATCATGGGCGGCGACGGCGCGACGACTTTCGACCGGGTCATCGAGTTCTCTGACGGCTGGATGCCCATCGGAAGCAGGCCGTCAGGTGGCCCCAGCCTGGCTGAGAAGATCACGACGCTGAGACAACGAGCCGAAGATGCTGGTCGGGACCCCTCGTCGATCTCAGTCACCGTATTCGGCGCGCGGCCTGACGCGGACGAAATTCAGCATCTGGAGTCTATCGGCGTGGGCCGCGCAGTGTTTTCCCTGCCCTCAGAAGAAAAGGACACGGTGGCGCCGATGATCGACGATTACGCCAAACTCATCTGAGCCAGGTCTGCTCAGGCGATTCAGTTTCCCAAAGCCCGATGAAGGAGACCACCGTGGACGACAGACCAATAAACCTGTACGAATACGAGGCGCTGGCGAAAGAACGCATGCCCAAACCCGAGTGGGACTTCGTGGAGGGCGGCGCCACTGACGAGATCACTATCAGCAGGACACGGCAGGCGTTCGACTCGATAATGCTCCGCCCCCGGATGCTGGTGGACGTGGACGTGAGAGACCTGTCAACCACGGTGCTGGGGGAGCGGATAGACTTTCCCCTGATGATGTGTCCTGCGGGGCATCACATCCGAGCGCATCCCGACGCTGAGCTCGCGACCGTGAGAGCGGCCAGCGCAATGGACGTGGGGATGATCCTCAGTTCCGGCTCCAGCGTTGTCATGGAGGAAGTCGCCAGCGCGGCCACCTGCAAACTCTGGTACCAGCAGTATTTCTATAGAGACAGGGGCGTCACCGAACTCATGGCCCACCGCGCCGACGAATCGGGATACTCTGCGCTGTGCATCACGCTGGACGCCTCCATACGCTCCAAGCGCGAGCGGAACTTGCGCAACGACTACATGCTTCCCGCGTCACCCAACTACGACGGACTGGAAGTCTCGCCCGGAGGATTCGCTCCATCCAGCGACGACGCTCCTCCCGCATTCTCAGGAATGGTCAGCCCCAAAGCCACCTGGGACGAGTTCGATTGGCTGGCCTCCAAGACTGATTTGCCTCTCATCGCCAAGGGCGTGATGACCGGCGAGGACGGTCGCCTAGCCGTGGAGAATGGTGTCAAAGCGATCATCGTCTCGAACCACGGAGGACGCAGCCTGGACCCGACCTTCGCGACCATAGAGGTTCTTCCTGAAGTGGTCGAGGCAGTGGACGGCAAAGCTGAAGTTTACCTGGACGGCGGCATACGTCGCGGCAGTGACATCCTGAAGGCTCTGGCTCTGGGAGCGCGGGCTGTGCTGATCGGACGTCCCATGTTCTGGGGTCTGGCCGTCAACGGCGAAGAGGGGCTGAAGCACATCATTGAGATACTCCGCGACGAGTTTGAATCGACGATGGGTCTGTGCGGGAAACCAGACATCGCCAGCATAGACAGGAGCGTTATCGGAACGGTCTCACCGCTGGTGTCGCTGCCTCAGTTTCCTAGCTGACCCGCCTCACACGATGGTTCTCGCTGTCTGCAATATAAAAAACACCATTGGAATCGGACACTACGCCGTGGGGCCTAGCGAGGCCAGCCAGCGTCGAGTCTCCATCGTCGCCCTCCGAGCCTTGCCGTCCTCCGGCGACGGTCGATATAGTCCCGTCCGATACGTCGATCTTGCGGATGGCGTGGTTCTCGGTGTCAACGACCAGGACGTTGCCATCGGGGTCGCATCTGATGGCTTTAGGGCCGTTCAGTGTGGCGTCAATCGCCGGGCCACCGTCGCCTGTGTAGCCCTTTTCATCTCCGCCTGAGACCAGTGTGATGATGCCCTCGGAGTCCACCTTGCGGATGGAGTTGCCCTCGCGCTCACAGATATAGGTGTCGCCTCGAACGTCGACGCACACCGCCCTGGCTCCGAAGATTCCCGCTTCGGAGGCCGGCCCTCCGTCGCCGGTGTGGACCTTCTCTCCCGTGCCCGCGAAGGTTGTGATTATGCCCGTCTCGATGTCCAGACGTCGGATACGCTGGTCCTGGATGTCGGCAATTAGCAGACCGCCCTTGCCATCTAGCTCGCAGTCGTTAGGCTCTCGCATCTGGGCGCTGGTGGCTGGGCCGCCGTCGCCTCCGTATCCGACTGTTCCATCTCCGGCCACGGTGGAAATGATGCCTGTGGAGGCATCGACCTTTCGGATGGCGGGGCTGAACCTCTGGAGAATGTACACGTCGCCGTTATCGTCCACCTGGATAGCGTACGGCTCCTCGATCTGCGCCTGGGTTGCCGGGCCACCGTCGCCCGAGTAACCTGCCTTTCCTGTGCCTGCGATAGTGGATATGACGCCGGTCTGAAGGTCAACCTTCCGCACGCAGTAGTTGAAGCAGTCGGCGATGTACAGGTAACGCTCCGAGTGGTCCAGATCGACGTGGAAGGGATTGTCCATCAGCGCCTGGACAGCAGGCCCGCCGTCACCGTCGTAGCCCTGATCCCCGTTGCCCGCGACGCTGGTTATGGTTGTCATGGATTATCTGCCCCTGCTTATACTGACGCGACCGCCTGCTTGAACGTCTCGATTGAGTCGATGTGTTCCTGAGGAGACGCGAATCCCGCGCCCATCGTGTTGACCGATATGTGAGTCGCGCCCAGTTCCTTCCAGGCGGACGCCTCGTTGGCCCAGTCTTCAGGGTTGCCTGCGCTCACGGAGATTCGAGGCTCGATTCCCACGTCTGACGGGTCTCTGCCGGCCTCTTCGATGTAGCCTCGCAACTTCTCAAATTCCTGTCGTCCCACCTCGTCAGGGCCGAACCTCTGAGGGAACCATCCATCGCCGATCTTCGCCAATCGCCTCATCACTGGATCGGACGTCCCGCCGAACCATATGGGAATCGGCTGCTGCGCGGGCAGAGGGTTGATTCCAGCGTCGGTGATCTTGTGCCATCGTCCCTCGTAGGTCACAAGCTCGTTGGTCCAGAGTTGTCTGAGAACGTCGATCTGCTCTTCTGACCTGCGGCCCCTGTTATGGAAATTCTCGCCCAGAGCCTCGTACTCTACCGGGTTCCAGCCGATGCCGATGCCCAACCTCAGCCTGCCACCGCTGAGAACGTCCAGGGCGGCGGTCTGTTTGGCCACCAGGACCGTCTGCCTCTGAGGCAGGATGATGATGCCAGACACGAACTCTATCGTCTCGGTGATTCCTGCCAGGTAGGAAAACAGAATGAAAGGTTCGTGGAACAGGTCGGTGTGTTTATAGCCGGTCCAATCGGTGCGGCTGTCGGGGTTGGCCCCCAGCACGTGATCGTATGCCAGGAGGTGATCGTAGCCCAACGACTCTGCGGCCTGGGCGTAGTCTCGGACGCTTATCGGGTCAGAGCCTATCTCGGTCTGAGGGAACACGACTCCTACGCGCATTGTGAGTCTCCTTTACGAAATTAATATGACTATCCTACAGGTTCGACTTCGGGCCGAACAGCCGCCGTAGATTTGCGAGGGGGAACTGCGAGCAAGCTTACCACAGCGGTTGCAATAGGCAGGCCCAGGAATGCCAAAATCGGCGTGTTGTAGTCGTTGTTCAACGCGAATAAGAAGCTGACCGGAAGTGGTCCCATCGCAGAGGATGCCACCATCGCTGTGCTGACGACGCCCCTTATGCTTCCGATATGAGTCCTGCCGAAATAGTTGGGCCATATGACGTTGGTCGTGGTCATTATGACCCCCTGGGCGAATCCCATAGAGCCGCCGTAAACAAATGCCTGCCATACTAACGACATTGGCATCGCCCAGACCATCGTAGTTGCCAGAAGCAGATGCCCGCTCGCCATAATGTGTCTGTTCGGCAATTTGTCGTTCAGGAACCCAGCGACTATCGTTCCCAGCAGCGCCATCGGGGCCATGAAACTCAGGACGCCCGCCGCGAGACCGACGTCGTAACCTTTGGTCACGAACAGATCGACATGATGAAACGTCAGCCCCGTGCCGATCATTGACAGCGGCAAGCCAACGAACAGCAGCATCCAGAACGTGCGAGTCCGAATTGCCTCGCCCAGAGTCCAATCGTTGTGGTCGGCGGATATGTTGGCCGCTGCGCTAGGACTGCCCATAGGGCGACTGACACCATCCGGCTCAAGCCCCACAGATTCAGGACTTCGACGCACCAGAATGATGCCCACGGGAATCAGGACAATCCAGATTATCGCGCCAAGAATGACCCAGGCGTTGCGCCAACCCCATGTCGAAATCAGAAAAAAAGCCACGACAGGAAATGCGGCCTGGCTCATAGGGGAAGCCAGCGCCATCAGCGCCATTGCGCGCCCTCGCCTGCGGATGAACCACATCGCCACCAGCGTCGTGCTGATGAGTTGCAACGATCCCTGTCCCAGAGCGCGGATGGCTACGAATCCCAGAAACAGGTGTATCGGCGAAGCCACGGAGCCGATCAGCACGGTCGCGACGCCAAATGCCATCGCAACCGCCGTCAGCATTATTCGCCCACCGAACCTGTCCAACAGGCGGCCTATGAATGGCACGGCCAACGCAGCCGTAAGCGAACCCCCGGTGTAGAGGCTGGAGTACAGATTTCGTGACCAGCCGAGGTCTTCGATCATGGGGTCGATAAACACGGATACGACGTAGGTCTGGCCAGGGGCGGAAGTGAAAAGAGCCAGACCACCCGCAATGAGGATGATCCAGCCATAGTAGAAAGGGACGCGTCGCAGCAACGAGAATTTCGACTGCGAATCTGTAATAGAATTCACGAATCGAATTTTATCTATTCAGTTCAGGAACGGCAAGCGATTATCGCATCGTCTTACCGCGCTTCGACTCAGCTTGGATGGTGGGCGTGCAAATTCTCGCCATTCTGAGAGGGGCCTTGAAGAATCTGGTCGAGAACAGGACAAGCGTTGTTGAGCACACAACCAGATGCTTCGACTCCGCTCAGCATGGCAATGCCTTTTTTGCCACCCTGAGAGCGCACTCGAAGGGTCTGGTATCAGTAAGGCATTGGCAGGCTTTGCCACTACCAGATGCTTCGCCTCCGCTCAGCGTGGCGAAAGGACACTCTATTGCAAGCTGTTAACCCAAAGCCATCAGGCAATAATCGCGTCGGCCAGGGCCTTCTCGTCTATCTCGACGCCGAGGCCGGGCCGATCGCTGAGCTTGATGGCTCCGTTTTCAGGCACGATGGGATCGACGAACAGCGCGGCGACGTGGGGCACAGGCCCGGTGAATTCTTCCGAGAACTCGTGGGGCCGGACGGCGTTGGTCACGGTGCTGGATGCGTGTAGGCTGGCCAGGGAGTTCAAACCGAGGCTTGGACTGTGGGGCATGACGACCTTATTGTGAGTTACCGCCATCTCAAAGACCCGCACGACCTCCGACAGACCGCCGACGTTCAGGATGTCGGGCTGGAGGATGTCGGGGTTGCCCAGCATCATGAGGTCGCGGAATCTCCATGCCGAGAGTTCCTGTTCCCCAGTGGAGACGGCAACGTCCAGCGCATCGACGACCTGGCGCAGGCCGGGGAAATCGTACTGAGGCAAAGGCTCTTCGAAGTGGGCCGCGCCCATCTCTTCCAACTGCCTGCCCTGTTCGATGGCAGTGGACACCGAGTAGCCGCAGTTGGCGTCAAATCCCAGAGGAACGCCATCGGGAAGCCACTCGCGGCACTTCTGGTAGATCGCCATGTCCTTCACAGGGTTGCTGTCCTGCCGGTAATCACGCCAGTCCATTCGCACCTTGAAGGCGCGGTAGCCTTTCTCGTAGCCTTCCTGGACTTCTTCAAGCATCTCCTCGGGTTGCTTCTTCCAACCGTTTCCTCGGCTCCAGTACAGAGGAATCTCGGTCCTTCTGGCCCCTCCGAGCAGGGAGTACACCGGCATTCCCGCTGCCTTGCCCATGATGTCCCAACAGGCCACGTCGATGGCCCCGACTATCTGAGACGGAAGGCGCGTTGCCTGTTCTCCCGTTCCCAGGGCGAGGGTCTCCCAAATCTGTCGGGGTTGTAGAGGGCTTGTGCCTACTAGAAGGGGCTTTATCACGTCGTCCAGATATGCCCTGAACACGCCCAGGCCTCGCGACCCTTCTGAGTAACCGATGATCCCCTCGTCGGTGAACACCCGGACTAACAGGCGGCCTCCGGTCCGACCCTCTGGGGGCTTGAGTTGGTTGACTTGAATGTCGGTGATTTTCATGCTCGCGCCTCGCTTTCTGGATTCGAGCAATATCATATCACCGTCAGCCCGCGTTTGGATGAGAGGCGAAACGTGAACAGGATTGCCGCTGTCACCACGCCTATGAGAGATGAGACTGCTGTCAGGTTAAGTGTTGACTACCACGCTTCAGGCCGCTGTCGCGCGCTCGTTCTGTTTCGTTGTCTGATCCACGTCAGACATAATCGTCTTTCAAGGTCATTCGTCTGGCATGTATCCCATCATGAATGACATCATCTGGGTCATCATCCGCGCAGGCATCTGCAACAGGCTCTGCCGGTCATTGCTCTCCTCAGCTATGCCATGCAACGTGTTGGCGTACATCGTCGCGGCTTCTTTCAATACCTCTTTCACCGTTCCGCTGAACATTCCATTCATAAGTTCATAATTCAGGCCCGCCACGTACACCTGTCCATCGGCGGCTTCGTAAACGCTGACACCACCAGGCATGACGACCGACATGGCTTTGTCGGCATCGTCCTTCAGAATCCTGTATCCACCGTGAGGGTGGCATAGATATATGATCTTCACCCTCGTCATATCTTCGTGACCGGCTTTCTTGTACTGCTGTTGAATATCGTACTCGTGGGGTATCTCCCAGCCACTCTCGATTGCAGACTCTTTGATGGCCGCGACGGTCTCTTCGAAACCGAGTTTGCTCTTTCTCGCGGTGAACATCATCTTCTTCATCAGGCCATATCGAGTGACCAGCATCTTGGCGCCGACAATTACACCGATGGCTCCGCCGGCGATCAATCCAAGTTTTGTTATTGCGCCCATGTTGACGACCTCCCTGTTATTCGAACGTCTGCCGAGACCGCTAATGAGTCGACAGGTCTTGGCTCATTTGATCAAACTGCTCTTTGGTGATTTCCCCTCTGGCATATCGTGTTCTCAGTATGTCTGAGGCCGTTTCCGACTCGCTGTTCGCGCTGTCGTGGCTGCCAGAATTCCGCCACGGTGGCCCTTGGCCTCCTCGCATGAACATCATGTACATGAACGTCAACATTATCGGGATCATTATGATGGGGAAGATGATCCACATCCCACTTCCACCCATTGAATCAGGACCCATTGTTCTCTCCTCTCAGATGACGCTTCTTATGCGTTTTTGTCGATTGAATCTCCTGGGTTTGTTGCTGTCCGTATTCCAAGCCAGTTCTTTGTCCAGGCCAGCGCGGCGATCCCGGTCAGCCCGGTTAACCCCAGTCTTAGCCAGCTCCTGGTAGGCCACAAGAGCAGCGATGTGGCCTTGCCTGCGCTGGATATCAGGCCCATGTCCTCTCCGGCGTATTCTGTGAAGCGCTCAGACAACGTGGATACCGTCTCCTCCGTGTTCTTTGCGATGCGCCTGCCCGAGCCTACTAGGGCCGACACTTTCAAGTACAGGACAATGAATATCACCATGATTGTGAGCAGTATGGAGAGGAAGGCTATGTCTCTTGTCATGGCGATAATTTCTGCGATACTCAATTTGGCTCTCCTGTAATCCGTGCGATAGGCCGACTCTTACCTGATTACTCGGTCCGCGTTCTCCAGTAGATGCCGCATTATCCCGATTGATGAGGATCAGTTTTCCAGGGCCGCCTCAGCCACATATTTCATCGGGGATGTTTCCATTCGGATGGCGCTCATTGCGATTGACCAGGGTGGCGCCCAGGCTGTCCGTCACAGCAGCAGCACGGGTTCTGATCTCGCCGGCGACAGCAAGGGCGGCGGACACCTCTTCAGCAAGAATGCCGTTGTTCAGCGCGGCGGGAATGAGGTGATGCAGGCACGTGTGGCAGTTCAGAGCGGCGGCGGCGCCAATTTCCACCAGGGCCTTTGTCGGAACTGCAAGGATGCCAAGTTCGTCACCCTGAAGGCAGTCATCTTTGATCTCGGAATTCTGCTTGCTGTCCTGATCCATGAAACCCTCCTGATTCCCGTCCTTCATATACTAGAGACGACAGAAAATCAGAAAAGGTTACACTCAAGGGTGAGCGAATGCGTGAACAGCGATGAACTCGATCAAGAACCGAGGGCTACGTGACGATGGACCTGAGCCACGTCTATCGAAGGATTCTATTCACACTAGAGGCATGAGCAGGGGGGCGAGTCAGGGCCACAACAAGCATTGTCGATGGATATTGTCGTAGTCACGGATTGGGGACTCGACTTGGGATGACAGGAAAAGATGCCGTCTTCGTTGTAGAACTGTTCGCACTCAATGGCGCAGATTTCCCCGAAACGCTTTCGCGCTCGGTGAAGGCGAACTTTGGTGGCGCCCAGCGAACTGCCCATCACTTCTGCGACCTGCTTCAAAGGCAGACCCTCAAGATCGTGCAGCACTATGACGACCCTGTACTGGTCCGGTAGCTTGTTAACATATTCTTGGACACAATTTTCTGTCTCGGTGGTATCGAACGCAGCCGTGGGAGAGGGGAGCTTGGATGGAACAGTTTCAGCATTCTCAATCGGGAGAAGCGCTAGGCCGTTGTCGCGGCGGCGTGCCGATTGGCGCAGGAAGTCCAACGATGTGTTGCTGGCAATGCGGTACAGCCACGAAGACACACGTTCCGGACGCTTGAGATTGGGGAGGTTCTTCTGAGCCTTGAGGAACGTCTCTTGAGTCAGGTCCTCTGCGTCTGAAGAGTTCTGGACCAAACGAAGAATGACCCTGAAGACCTTCCCGTGATAACTCTCATAGAGGCTGTCAAAGGCGCCTTCAGGACTGACGGCTGCCGACTCTCGTAAAATGACCATCGTGTTGACCTCACCGTTCAGTCGTGGGTAGCTTATGCTCAATTGACACTATCACCACTTTGCCAGGATGGCATGACAATATACACAACGCACGTGAGCGTTACGTGAGGAATTTCATTACAGTGTCCACACATGCGAATGGCGCCAGAAGTGAGGCTATGGACTCGGGTCGAGGTGCTTGCGCAGGGTCAGGCTGGCCGGCAGGATTGCCGCCGTCGCGATACCCATGACGATCATCGTCGTGTTCAGGCTGAAGATGTCCGCGACCAGGCCGTAGATCAACGGGGCGACCACGGTGCCAATTTCGTTGGTTGTGTAGTAGAAGCCGTAAAACCTGGCCCGACGCGTTGCAGGCACGAACTCGGCGACGGTGGCGTATAGCGCTGATGACGTGCCGTTCAGACCGATGCCGGTCAGGACCATTAACGGCGCCATCGCCAGAGGCGGAGTCACCAGCGAAAGAACCAGCATCAGGGCGGTCAACCCCTTGGTTCCCCAAATTATGCTTACCGTGTTGAATCGGTCGCCCAGCCAGCCACAAACGAACTTTCCGGCGGCTCCTCCCGCGAACAGCAGAAACAGCAAACCGCTAATCTGCGCCGCGCTCATGTCCTTGGCGTCCATGACGAAGGGCAGAAACACCAGCGCCGCCGTGCGAGCCGCCGCGTCCAGGACTCCGACCCCGCTCAGGGTGATGAACCCGGCCATCTGAGCGCTGTTGTCCGGCGCAGCCTCCGTATCCAGCGTTTCAGAGGTCTGGGCAGCGGGCCTGCCGATGTCCACCGAGCGTCGAGTGAACATCGTGGCGAACATGAATATCAGTCCGGCGATTCCCACCATGAACATCGTGGTCCGCCATCCCAGGGTTACGGCGAACAGCCCTGCAACCACCGGGGCCACCATCTTGCCCAGGTCGCCCGCGAAGTTCACTGTGCCAACGGCTGTTGACCGTCCTCGATCATCGTAGGCGCGAGACACCATGCTTGAGGCCAACGGATGCTGCGCTCCGCCTCCCAGACCTCCGATGGCCGAGGCGACCAATAGCGCGATGAATATGGGAGACGCGGCCATCGCAAGCAGTCCCGCCGATACCCAGACGTTGCCCCATACCAGCATCCAGAACTCGCCGACGCTCTCGGCAAGGAACCCCGCCGGTATCTGCAATACACCCGACGCGCCGTTGAATACAGACCTGATCAGGCCGACTTGTGTGAAGGACAGGTCCATGTCTTCCTTGATCATGGGGAGGAGCGGGACCATGAGAGCGAAAAACAGGTCGCTCCAGATGTGCATGGTGGAGCCGAAGATGAGGGTGCGTCTCGCCCTTGGCGCCTTGGTGAAGAAGGCGACCACGGCTAGAACTCGAACCTTGTGCCGACCGAATTCTGGATGAAAGCGTCGGGCATCGCCGCCGCCAGGGCGTGGACGGCTCTGAATCCGGTGCAGTGGGCCGGCACGATATACTGCGGCTCATAAGCTGCCAACGCCTGAGTTGTCGCCTGGATTATCGGCTCAAAAATCGGTCCGTTGAGATGGTAACCACCGAGCACGGCGTACACATTCTCGACGCCAGTGAGTTTTTTCGCATACCGGACGATATTGACGATCCCGGCATGGCCGCAGCCAGTCAGCACGACCAGTCCCTTGTCTCGAACATTCATCACCAACGCCTGATCGTCCAGAATCAATGGGTCGGGTTGCCATCCGCCCTCATCGTGGAACGCTTCGTGGACCGGAAATCCGGTCTCGAACTCGGTCGTGCGGTCCACCTCTCCTGTGACCAGAATGGAACTATCCAGAAGGAATGACGGCTGCCGCTCTTCGATGACCTCGAATCCCGCCCCGATCAGCGCCGACTTGCTGGTCGAAGGCAATTCGCTGGGAGAGCGTCCGGGAATGGCAATGCGTCGGCGGCTCCAGAACTCGGGGTGAATCATCACCGGCATTTTGGCGCTGCCGCCCAGCGAGACAGACAGTCCGTCGAGACCGACGGTGTGGTCGAAGTGGCCGTGGCTGATAACCATCGCTTCGATGTCTTTGGGAGACATGTCCAAACGGCGCATGTTCTCCACTACCCCGTTGGGACTGATGCCTGCGTCGAATAGAATGCGGTGGGTGTCATCGCCTCGAGTCACGGTGATGAGAGCCGAGAATCCATGTTCTGCAATCAGCGCGTCTCCGACCTCGCCAGTATCCAGAAATCGGGCCGCCACCCTCTCAGGGCCTCCTGTCAAAGAGGGGCGTTTCGCCGGACCCTGGTCCAGCAAAAGCATGTCCGAAGAGTTGTCCATGAGCGTGGTGATCGTCACAGAGTCGACGGGTTCTAAAGATACAGTGGTCAACAACGCTTCCTTTCAGAGTAATCCACATACGATACGGTTCTTGGAGTCACTGGCGCAACCTCGATTCGTCAAAGGGTCCCGAAACGGCGAGGATTGGGATAAGGCCTGTGCTGAGCAAGGGCCGAACGATCCTGGTTTTGCGTTGCCCGAAACCCCGCTAATCGGACCGCTTCGTCCCTTGCAGATTCAACCTTGTTCTGTGGTACTATCTAGGCCCTTTTCAGGGAGACGAGGCTGAACCATGACCACTACCGCCAATCAACCCAAAGAGCTATGGGAAGCAGTCCTGGGCGAGTTGCAGATGCACGTCACCAGGCCCAGCTTTGAGACGTGGCTCAAGAACACCGTGGGCATCGCGTTCCGAGACGGCGAGTTCGTGGTCGGAACGCCCAATGCCTTCGTTGCCGAGATGTTGGAACAGCGGATGTACTCCCTAATATCCCAGACCGCCGAACGGGTGGTTAAGGCTCCGGTTGAGGTGCGGTTCCAGGTCCTGATCTCCGAGG
>JASLRP010000009.1 GCA_030743915.1 SAR202 cluster bacterium
ATCGGCACGGCGTGGTGATGCACTCCGATTGCGCTCAGTCCGTCGGAAAGATACCTGTCAACGTGGACGATCTGGGCGTTGACCTCCTGACCATCGCGGGCCACAAGCTCTACGCTCCCAAGGGAATCGGAGTCCTGTACATTCGGCGGGGCGTCGAGATCGAAAAGTTCATGCACGGAGCAGATCATGAGATGGGCCGTCGCGCAGGCACTGAGAACATCATCCTGGAGGCGGGTCTCGGCATGGCGTGTCAGTTGATCGAGCAGAACCTCGAAAACTACATCCAGCACATGGGCCAGATGCGCGGTCGTCTGGAGGCAGGCCTGCGACGGGAAATCCCCGGAGTGCAGATCAATGGGCACCCCGAAAAGCGACTGCCCAACACGTCCAGCGTCAGCTTCAAGGGCCAGGAGGCCAATACCATCCTGGACCAATTTCAAGGTGTAGCCGCCTCTGCTGGAGCCGCCTGTCACGCTGATAGAATCGACGTATCCGCCGTGCTGAAGGCTATGAATCTGCCCATAGAATACGCGATGGGGACCATCCGACTTTCCGTTGGCCGCTACACCACCGAGGATGAGGTGGACCGGGCCGTTCAAGAAATCGCGCAGGTCGTTGGGAGTCACCCTTAAGCGCGGGTCAGAGTTTTGTGCTTCGAGGTCCGCTGTTTGACTGGAAGCTTTCATTCCACCGGCAGAGCCTGCCATCAAAATCCTGCATCAAATTGCTATGATGGCACGTATGTCGAACACTGATAAATCAGAGACCATTGAGACTGGCCCGACCAAACAGGCCGAAATAGAAGAAGACAGCCGACGCTGGCGTAATCTGGCGCTGCTCTCAGTCGCCACAGTGTTGAGTCTGACAGTCTGGTTCAGCACGAACGCCATCGCTCCGGCCCTAGAGGCTGAACGAGGGTTCTCCAGCAGCGATATCGCCTGGCTGACCATCGCCGTGCAACTGGGATTCGTGCTGGGAACGCTCATCATCGCCTCCACGAACCTGGCCGATCTGATGAACACCCGCAAGCTGTTCGCCATAAGCGCGGTACTGGCTGGAGCCAGCAACGTTGCTCTGGTATTCGTGCCTGGAGGCATCGTCGGCGCCCTGGCGTTGAGGGTGTTGAGCGGCGTATTCCTGGGCGGGGTCTATCCACCGGGGAAGATCGTGTCCGGATGGTTCCGGTCGGGTAGAGGCATCGCCATCGGGACGATGATAGCCGCGCTGACCCTGGGCTCCGGGTCGCCGCATCTGCTGAAATCGGTGTTCGTTGCTCAGTGGGAACTCACCCTGTACATAAGCTCCGCGCTGGCGATTTTGGCAGGCGGGATCGTGTACTTTCTGGCGGAGGATGGGCCGTTCGACGTTCCCGCGGCCAGATTCAATCCGCGTTATCTGCTGGACACGATTAGAGTTCGTTCAACACGAATGGTGTTGTTCGGCTATCTGGGACACATGTGGGAACTCTACGCCATGTGGGCCTCGATACCCGTTTTTCTGGCGGTGGTTTTCGGGACGAAGAGCCTGGTTGGAGAATCGCTGGACCTGGCGAGTCTCATTACCTTCACAGTATTCGCCTCCGGCGCTCTCACCAGCGTTTTTGCGGGCATGATGGCCGAGCGAATTGGCCGCACCGCAACGACCAGCATCATGATGGCGATAAGCGGCGGGTCGGCCCTGTTCATCGGATTTCTGCCGATGGAGTGGAGCTTGATCATCGCCCTGGTCGCCCTGGTATGGGGAGGTTCGGTCGTCGCGGATTCTGCTCAGTTCTCCACGGCCCTAACCGAGTTGTCTGAGGACGCCTACAGAGGCACCGCGCTGACCTTCCAAACGGGCGTCGGATTTCTGTTAACCATTTTCCCGATCTGGCTGGTGCCGGTCCTGTCCGAGTCGTGGGGATGGGGGCCATCCTTCGCTATATTGGGAATCGGCCCGATGCTGGGCATCGCCGCCATGTTGAAATTGAGATCGATGCCAGAATCGCTTGCCTGCGCTATGGGACGACGCTAACGTTAACCGACGCCGTCCCGCCCTGAGCTAGTAGTGGCGAAGCTCGATCTGGTTGCCCTCTGGGTCCTGAACATAGATGGAGGTTGCCATGCCCCGCGCACCCGAACGCTGGGCTGGCGCGTCGCTCACGACTGTCACGCCCTGTTCTCGGAGATGGTCGGACAGCGCGTCCATGTCCGTCGGCTCCAGAACCAGACAGTAGTGGTCCAGATTTCGTCGCCCGTCGCCGACCGGCTCATCCTCTGTCCAGGGTTTCAGGTCGATGAGGGTGTTGGCGTTGATTCTGGCGCACGGAAACGGAAGCTCGCCGCTCCTCCACTCCTCGACTCGGTGGGGTTCCATTCCGAGGGTTCCGGTGTAAAAGGCCAGCGCGCCTTCCACGTCCTTCGTTCTGATGACGATGTGATCCATCTCGGTAATCTTGATTTTCACGCCTGACTCTGTGGTCATCCCGTCCTCCTGACCTGTGAGTTGGTCCTTGAATCGATTGCCCAAGTTTTGATGCGATGGAGTTTAGGCTCACTCCTGTGGAAGTGTCAAATGCTGAAGTTGGGTCGTCTCGATTGACAACATCATCGGGCGCGCATAAGGTCTGAGGCATCTCAGATTTATGTTGCTCTTTCTGAGCGTTAAATCCGTATGGATAATATGGACCGGAGGGTATGTAGCTTGAATGCTGATCATGTTCTCGATGAATACTTCCGACAGTGGGAGCGGCAGGACGAATTCTCAGGAGTTGTGCTGATTACGAAAGGCCACACGGAGCTTTACTCCGAGGCCTATGGGTACGCCAGCCGAGCCTGGAAGGTCGAGAACACGCTGGATACCAGGTTCGACACAGCGTCGATCACCAAGCTGTTCACCTCAATCGCTGTGCTGCAACTGATCGACCGTGGCCTTCTGAGTCTCGACACCAGCGCGACTGGCTTCCTGGGACTTCGCGACACCGCAATCTCCCCGAAGGTGAATGTGTTCCACCTCCTTACCCACACCTCGGGAATCGGGGATGACGCCGAAGAGGAAGCGGGGGAGAGATACGAAGCCATATGGCAAGACAAACCCAATTACTCGGTCATGGAGACCGCCGATTTTCTGCCGCAGTTCATCCACAAACCTCCTAACTTCCCGCCGGGCCAGGGCGCTCGATACTGCAATTGCAGCTTCATACTGTTGGGTTTGGTGATAGAGAAAATCACCGGAACGCCTTACCGGGACTATGTGACCGCGAATGTTTTCGACCGAGCGAAAATGGCTCATTCAGGGTTTTTTCGCATGGATCGCGCCCAAGAGAACGTCGCCGAGGGAAGCGATCCAATTCGGGATGACGATGGCGTTGTGGTTGGCTGGAAGAAGAACATCTACTCCTATCCGCCCATCGGGTCTCCCGACGGCGGCGCACATGTGACCGCCGGTGATCTGGACAGGTTCCTTCGGGTGGTCATAGCGGGCGATCTGCTCTCTCCGGCGATGACTGAAGCCTTTCTGGCTCCGCAGGTGGTTGATCGACAGATGGACGGGTGGACCAGATGGTATAGCTACGGACTATGGTTCTACGTGGACGAATCTTCCAAGGTGGTCTTCTACGAGAAGGAAGGCGAGAACCCAGGCGCCAGCGGCCTGATTCGCCACTACCCGGAGAAGAACATCAACGTTGTGATGCTCTCGAATATGGAGAACGGAGTCTGGGAGCCTGTGCGCAAAATACACAGTCTTGTCATCTCTGGAGAGATTGGCTGACGGACAGGTTTTCGAGCCAGCGCCCACGTGCCAGAGATACGGGTTATACTTCTCACGATAAAACCGAAGCCAACCACAATCACAGATCGAATGGTGTCATGAAAATATCCCAACCTGAATACGATGTCGCGAAGCGTTCCAACGTAATGGTGACCATGAGGGACGGAGTCGGGCTGGCTGCTGACCTGTACTTCCCCATGCGAGCCGGGGAGATCGTGACCAGCCTGCTGCCCGCCATTATGGAGCGCACGCCGTACGACAAGGAGCGCGGAGCCCTCCGAGATGATGCCGCCCAGTACTTCGCCAGTCGCGGCTACGTGGTCATCTACCAGGACACGCGGGGCCGATTCAAGTCCGAGGGCGAGTTTGTAAAGTACCTGAGCGAGCCGAACGATGGCT
>JASLRP010000010.1 GCA_030743915.1 SAR202 cluster bacterium
ATGAGTGGGCGAGATGGCCGAGAGGGTTTTTCAGCACTCTGCGAAGAGACTCAAGTGAGGCATCATGAAGATCCTGGTTATCAACGGCCCAAACCTCAACATGCTGGGCAGGCGGGACACGGCGATCTATGGGACGGACACCCTCCAAGACGCCGAGCGGCGCATCGGCGAACGAGCCGAGGCCCTCGGCATCGACGTGGAGTTCTTCCAGTCCAACCACGAGGGCGCAATCGTTGACTGCATCCAGACCGAAGCTCAGGACGCCGATGGCATCGTCATCAACGCAGGGGCGCTGACCCACTACGGCATATCTCTGAGGGACGCGCTGGCAGACTCCCGACTTCCCTTCATCGAGGTTCACCTGTCCAACATCCACGCTCGCGAGGAGTTCCGCCACCATTCGGTGTTCGCGGCATTGGCCGTGGGCCAGATAGCCGGCCTGGGATGGCGAGGATACCTGTTCGCCCTGGAATTCCTGGTCGAGCAGATCAAGGAATCTCGCGGGTCATGAACGTTTCATCTCGCATCGAAAATCTGCGCCGCCAACTCTCAGCGCATGATGTCGATGCCATGCTCATTTCGATGCCGGAAAATCGACGCTATCTCTCGGGATTCACCGGCTCGGCTGGTTACCTTCTGGTTTCTGAGTCCGATGCGATCCTTGCCACCGATTTCCGGTACATCGAACAGGGTGGCCAGCAAGCGCCCGACTATCGAATCTATCGAATCGGGGGCGGTTCGGGCTGGCTGTCCGATTTGTCCTCCGAGTTGGACCTGTCAAAAATCGGATACGAAAGCGACCATCTGACCGTCGCAGGTCTCACAGATTTTGAGAAAGCCCTGACAGAAGATGCCGAAGACGGAGTGCCAAAATTGGTCTCCACAACAGGCATCGTCGAATCCATGCGGGCCGTAAAAGACGAGAACGAACGCGATCTGTTGGAAAAGGCCGTAGCCCTGGCTGACGAAGCGCTGGGACGCGTCGCTCCGGCCATCGAGCCTGGAATGACCGAACAACAGGTCGCCTGGGATATCGAGAAGGCCATGCGAGAGTTGGGAGCCGAGAGCATAGCCTTCGACATCATCGTCGGGGCCGGCCCAAATGGGGCGTTGCCACATCACAAGGCTGATGATACCGTGATACAACCCGGTGACCCTGTGGTCATTGATATGGGCGCAACCTATGCGGGATACCGAAGTGACCTGACACGGACGTTTTGCATCGGACCTCCAGACGACCGTTTTACGGAAATCTATGATACTGTGCTTGGAGCGCAGATCGCGGCTGAAGAGGCCGTCCGTCCAGGCATGACGGGAGCCGAGGTGGATGCGGTGGCGCGGGACTACATATCCAACGCTGGCTACGAAGAATACTTCGGGCACGGGTTGGGGCACGGCGTTGGCCTCGCAGTCCACGAGCGTCCCAGGGTTGTCCAGAAATCCGAGGATGTGCTGGAGGACGGCATGATATTCACCATCGAACCGGGCATCTACATTCCCGGCTGGGGCGGCGTCCGAATCGAGGATATTGTGTCCCTGGAGAATGGGCGGGCAAGAGTCCTGTCTCAATCGCCAAAGTAATCGCCGAATCATTCCAGTTCAAAAAAGATGTTAAGTTGCGAATGTCCCATCGCCATACTGAGCGAAGCGAAGTATCTGGTCTCAGAAATCCAAACGTTTCGCGACAGAACCAGATTCTTCGACCGCGGTCTCAGAATGGCGAGATCCTGATATGATTGATTGGCCTGAGAAAATACAACAGACACTCGGAGAAGCGGAATGTCCATAGGCTACGGTGACCTCAGAAAAGGCATGGCTATCGAGCTGGACGGCGAGCCACACATCGTCGTTGAGTACGAAAGCCGAAAGATGCAGCAACGCGCCCCCGTCATGCGAATTCGATTTCGCGGCATCCGCTCTGGACGGGTCGTGGACAGGTCCTTCAATGGCTACGACGTGAAGCTCACGCCAGCGGCCGTTGACCGTCGCAACGCCCAGTTCATTTACGACGAGGACGATCTGTACTACTTCATGGACGAAGAGACCTACGATCAGTTCCCGCTGTCCAAAGATTCAATGCCCGACGCCCTGCCCTTCCTGGTGGAGCAGATGACCGTCGAGATGGTGTTCTACGAGGACAACCCCATCGCCATCGAACTGCCCATCACTGTCGAGTTGGAAGTGGTGGACTCTCCCCCCGGACTCAAGGGCGACACAGCCACCGGAGCAACCAAACTCGCCAAGCTGGAGACCGGCCATCAGCTTCAAGTGCCACTGTTCGTCAACGAAGGCGAGAAGATAAAGGTTGACACCCGCTCGGGCGAGTACCTTTCCCGCGCTTAAAATGCCGGGTTTGATATGACGAATTCTGACACGCCGGTTTACGCCGTCTCCCAGGTCGTCACCTATATGAACCAGTTGCTTGAATATGACGACGTCCTCCAGGACATCTGGATAGAGGGCGAGATTCCCCGAGCGACCATCTCAGCGGCAGGCCACGCATACTTCACGCTGAGAGACGGCAATAGCTCGCTGCGCTGTGTGATGTTCCGAAACTCTCGCGGACTGGAACACATTGAGGACGGCGCGGCGATAATCGCCCACGGTCGCATGTCCATCTACGAGTCGCGGGGCGACCTTCAGATGGTCGTTGACATCGCCCAACCCGAAGGCGTCGGCGAGCTTCAACTCAAACTCGAACAATTGATGCTCAAGCTAGAGCAAGAGGGGCTGTTCGACCCGTCCCGTAAACGTCCGATCCCGGAGTTTCCCCGGCGCGTCGGCGTCATCACCTCCGAGACCGGCGCAGTGTGGCACGACATACAGACTGTGACAGCCCGACGCTACCCGCTGATCGAGCTTGTTCTCGCGCCGACTCTGGTGCAGGGCGATAGGGCCGCCGCCGGGATCGTCGACGCGTTCAGGGCCATGAACTCGGAACCAAACATCGACATGGTGATCGTCGGGCGTGGAGGCGGCTCGCTGGAAGACCTGTGGCCCTTCAACGAAGAGGCTGTGGCCAGAGCGGTGTTCGCCAGTCAATCCCCAGTCATAAGCGCGGTGGGGCACGAGACTGACCACACAATCTGCGATCTGGTGGCAGACCTCCGAGCCGCAACACCGTCCGCCGCCGCCGAGCTTGCCGTCCCCGACAGGGCCGAGCTTGCCATGCGAGTGGCGTCCGGCCATCAGGCTATGGGGATGTTTATTGACGACCAGATATCCAGGTCAACCCAGACGCTGAATCAGCTGAGAACAGACCTTGAGCGAAGCATCCCTGATTTTGTCACTCTCCGAATGCGTCTGGACGACATGCTTCGGGCCGCAGAATCCCAACTCGACAGCCAACTCCAACTCACCCGCGAGCGTGTCGAAGGGACAAGGCTCCGGCTGCAATCCCTGAATCCAGCGGACACCCTGCGCCGGGGTTACGCAATGGTCGAACGCAAGGACTCCGGTGCTGCGGTCACAGACGCCGATGACGTGGCGCCAGATGACGTCATAAGTGTTCGAGTCTCCCACGGGAGCTTCGACGCCACTGTGATAGACTGAACCTCGAACAATTTTACGGGGGATACGGATGGCCGCCTACTACACCATCAACATGTACCCGGTCCAGTTCAAAGTGGACTATCCCGACCGACCGCTGGATAGAGTTTCGACGCTGTTTCGGGTCTTCTTTGCCATTCCAATCTGGGTCGTGCTGGCGGCACTATCGGGTTCTGTACTTATTTTCGGATTGGGACAAATGATGATGGTGCTCGTCTATGCATCAGCGTTTCAATCCATCTCGATCGCGCTCATGTTGTTGTTCAGAAACAAGTACCCTCGATGGTGGTTCGACTGGAACCTTGCGCTGGCGCAGTTCACCAACAGAGTTGCCGCCTACATGTTCCTGCTCACGGATGAGTATCCTTCCACCGACGAAGAACAATCAGTGCATCTGGACATCGCATACCCGGACACTGAGTGGGGACTGAACAGAGTCATGCCGCTGTTCAAATGGTTATTCGCCTTCCCCCATTACGTAGTCCTGTTCTTCCTGTGGATAGCGATGATCTTCGTGTCAATCGCCGCATGGTTCGCCATCCTGTTCACCGGACGCTACCCCCGCCCTCTGTTCGATTTTGTCGTCGGAGTTATGCGATGGGGAAACAGGGTCGCAGCCTATGCGTTCATGCTTGTGACGGACACATACCCGCCCTTCCGCCTCCATGACGAAGTGTGACCGGAGCGGGCTCATCAATCCTGAATTTACCTTGGGAAACATCTATGCCAGACAGCGATAACGGGACGCAACCCCTCACAGACTCAGAACTGGAAAAACTCAGTTTCGAGGAAGCCCTGAAACTGTTTGAGGACACGGTGGCCGAACTGGAAGCCGGCGGCTTGAGTCTCGCCGATGCCACGGATAGATATGAGCGAGGAGTCAGGCTGGCTGCCCGCTGCAACGACATGTTGGGTTCGGCGGAGCTAAAAATCACACGCATCAAAGCCGAGTTTGGCCAGCAGATGACCTTCCAGTCAGAACCCGAAATTGACCCGCCCGATGACTGGGACGACGAGGAGTGATGCTCAAAGCAGACTTCCACATGCACTCCCATTTCTCCCCCGACTCTGAGATGTCACCCGAAAAGATAGTGCGCAAATGTAAAAAAGTTGGCATGAACTGCATCGCGGTGACAGACCACAACACCACCGCAGGAGCGCTCGCGGCCCGCGAATTCGCCGACTTCATGGTGATAATCGGCGAGGAAGTGGGCACCTCAGAAGGCGAAGTGACGGGCCTGTTTCTCGAAGAGGAGATACCCAGGGGCCTGACTCCAACAGAGACCGCAAAACGGATCAAGGACCAGGGCGGCCTGGTTTCGGTGCCGCACCCCTTCGACCGTTTTCGGTCCTCGGTCATTACGCGCCGAGGCCTGGAGGAGGTCCTGCCCTTCATCGACATCATTGAGGGGTTCAACGCCCGCAACAACCTGGACGCCGACAATCGCAAGGCCCAGGCGTTCGCCAAAGAACACAACCTGCTCACATCCGGCGTCACAGATTCCCACACCACCATAGAGCTGGGCCGAACGTACGTCGAGATGCCCGAGTTCGACGGCACGCCCGAGGGTTTCAAAGGCGCCCTCGCTCAGGGTACGATACACGGACGAAAGATGACGCCCCTGATCCATGTCGTGACAACCCTCACCAAGATCGAAAAGCGCATCCTGAGACGGCGACGGTAAGAAATCGTCCCTCCCTGACATCTGAAAACCTGATACCTGACCACCTTTCCCGGAAGGAAAACCACTTGGCCGAGTCCATCGAGCTTCTGACATACATCAACGGGCGCATAATGCCCCACTCCCAGGCATCGCCGATGTTGCAGCGCATCAACGCAACATCCATCGGCGGGTTCTACGACGCCGAACGGACCTTCGGCGGCAAGGTGTTCAAACTCAGGTCACACCTCGAACGAATGTACCGAGGACTTGATGCGTCCAGAATCGACCCTCGCATCTCTATAGAGGAGCTTGAGCGCATCACCCTCGGAGTCATCGAGGCCAATCTGCCTTTGCTCCCCGAGGGCCACGAGTTCACCGTGACTCAGGTCGTTAATCAATCCCAGCGGCAGTCGCCCGATGATCTCGGGACCATCAACGTAGTGGTCTATTGCCAACCCCTGGACTTCACTCGGTTCGCCCGAAGCTACCTGGACGGCGTGCGAATCGTCACGCCCAACACCTACGGCGTGCCTCCCGGTCAGGAACCCGGAGACAGCAAACAGGGCGGCCAGCAGGTCTTTTTGCTCATGGCCAGTCCCAACGGCGGAGTCAGCGAGTGCGAGGGCGCCAACTTCATGTTCGTAAAGGACGGGCGCATAAAACTGCCTGACCGGCGCAACGTCCTCCCCGGAGTCAGCATGCAGACCGTGCTGGAACTCGCTGGGTCGCTGAACATCCCGGTGGACGAGGGGACATACACTCAGCGAGACATCTACGCCGCCGACGAAGCCTTCGTGTCCAGCACCCGATACTGCATCCTGCCCGTGGCGACCCTAAACGGACTCGCTGTCGGAGACGGCATCCCTGGAAAGGCGACCACCGCCCTTCTGGAGGCGTGGAGCGCAGCGGTGGGAGTCGATTTCGTCAATCAAGCCCTGTCCAACCTGCCGCCGCAGGCTGAGTAGGTTCCAGGTGGTCGGGTTTTCAGGTATCAGGTGGCCCCATTAGCAAGAGCGCACACCTGGCGCCCATTATTTGTGGCGACATTAACCTATCTCCAACCTACCAATTGCTTGGCTTCTGGAAAAGCCACAAAATTACACCTGAAATATTCTCATAAAGGCAAGTCGCTAACATCAGTCCCGTGACCTGATCCCTGACACCTGAAAACCTGAAACCTGGAGAGAAGCATGCTGCCCAATGAATACAGCATCGAAGGAAAAACCGTCATCATCACCGGAGCCGCGCGCGGCATCGGGAAGGGCATCGCCAGAGTGCTGGCCGAGTCCGGAGCGAAAGTGATGGTCACGTCCCTGACCGACACATACCTTGTCCCACTCTCAAAGGAGATGGCCGCCGCCGGACACCCCATCGAAATCCTGACCGCCGACGCCACCAACTCCGAGGGTTGGCAGCGAACATATGACTATGCGATGGACAAGTGGGGCCACGTCGATGCCCTGGTCAACAATCTGGGCGACGCCATCCGAAAACCCATCGTGCCCCTGCCTGGTTCAGACAGCCAAGAAATTCTGACTGACGACGAGTGGCGATTCGTCATCGACATCAACCTCACAGAGGCGTTCCTGGGATGCCGAACCTTCGGCCCTCACTTCTTGGAGCGGGGAGCAGGCCGAGTGGTGAACATCAGTGGCTTCGCGGCCCGCAAGGGCAGTCCCGACATGCTGGCCTACTCCACCGCCAAAGCCGGACTGGCCCGACTGACCCAAACCCTGTCTCTCGAATGGGCGCCTTACGGAGTCACCGTCAACTGCATCGCCCCAGGCCAGTTCCCCGACCCCGAAACCGGCGACCCCGCCCAGGTTTCCGCATCCCGAGAACGAGCCAAAACCTCAGTCCCTCTCGGCAGAGTCGGAGAACTCCGAGAGGTCGGCCTGCTGGCCCTCTACCTCATCTCCGACGCCTCAGCCTACATGACCGGCGAGACCCTGTACCTGGATGGCGGGTTGAGCCACGCGTAATTCGGTAGTTTCCCATATATGATACGAAGTGATTAACGATTACGATTGACGATGTGATATCATGTCGGGCAATCATTTACATCGTTCACTGGAAGAGTTCAAATGAATCGCTTCGTCCTTGTTTTCCTCGCCATCTCGATGACCTCTATCGGCGCTACTGCGATAAATTTCCTATGGATTGGAGCAGCATCAGCAGATGGCAACGGGAAGTTGATCTTCGTGGAGGTCGTAATAGACGGCGTCGGAGGTGTCGATGGACTTGACGATGCCATGTCGGTGACGGTCAGCCCGGACGGAAAACACCTTTACGTCGCAAGCACCGTCGACAGGTCAGTGGCGGTGTTCAGTCGGAACTCTACAACAGGCGTGCTCACCTTCGTGGAAGCTCACAAGGATGGTGTCGGAGGTGTCGACGGTCTCGGCGGAGCTATGTCGGTGACAGTCAGCCCAGATGGAAACCACGTCTACGTCACAGGCGAGTATCAAGATGAAATGGCGGTGTTCAGTCGGAACTCAACAACGGGTGAACTCACATTCGTGGAGGTTTACAAAGAGGGCGTCGGAGGCGTCGTCGGATTCGATGGTGTCAGGTCAGTGATGGTCAGTCCGGACGGAAAACACCTCTACACCGCAAGTCATTTTGATGATGCGTTGGCAGTGTTCAGCAGGAATGCGACGTCGGGCAAACTCACATCCGTAGAGATCCACAAGGACGGAGTAGGAGGCGTCGACGGACTGGATGCCGCGAGATCGGTGACAGTCAGCCCAGATGGAAAACACGTCTACGCCGCTGGTGAATTCGAAAATGAGGTAGCCGTGTTTAGCCGAGACTCGACGACGGGAAAACTCACCTTCGTGGAGGTCGTAAGAGATGGTGTGGGAGGCGTCGATGGACTTAGCTCCGCATATTCCATCGCGATAAGCCCTGGCGGAACACACGTTTACGTCGCGGGTCGTTACGAAAATGCCGTGGCGGTGTTCAACCGAGATTCGACAATTGGAAAACTCACGTTCGTGGAAGTCAACAAGGACGGCGTGGGAGGTGTCGACGGCCTTGACAGCATCAGATCGGTGACGGTTAGCCCGGACGGCTATCACATCTACGCCGCAGGTGGATACGACGATGCGATAGCAGTATTTAATCGAGACTCGACGACCGGCAGACTCACATTCGTGGAGACCCAGAATGACAGCGTCGGAGGTGTCGATGGACTTAACGCCGCCCAATCTGTGACGGTGAGTCCAGACGCAAAACACATCTACGTTGCAGGTCCACACGACAATGCAGTTGCGGTGTTCAGCCATAACGCAACGACGGGTTCTGCTGACCTCGAAGTAGTTAAAACTGGTTCCCCAGACCCTGTGGCCGCTGGCGCAAATCTGACTTACGTCATAACCGTCA
>JASLRP010000011.1 GCA_030743915.1 SAR202 cluster bacterium
GGCATCTGTTGCCTTGACAACGATTCCCCATCGGTTGTGCGATTTCCCAACCGGGTCCAGGTAAAACTCGACCAGCCCTTTGGCCTGGGCGCGGTCCGTCATAGGCTCTTCGTCCATGAGGTATCTGTAAATCATGGGGTCGCTGAAATGTTGAAACACGAACTCCACGTCATCCATCGTGAGGCGTCGCAGAATCAGCCTTTCGGTTTCCAGTTGCGGGAATTCATCAACCATGAGCCATCATTTCACATCTCGAATCGGCTGAACTCCGATCCGTTCTCGGCGGAGCAGGTCAGCTGACAGTCAAAAAGTCATACAGATTGGCCACGTTCATCTGCATAACCCTGGGCGCCATTCCGTCCTGGCCCACGTCCATCGGGTACCTGTCAGTAAAGGCGGTCAGATTTACGATTGCCTCTTCCTTGGACATGCCTCGGTCGATGCCGCTCTGGATGTAGTCTTTCCACTCGACAATCAACGAGCCTTGTTCGTCGAGATACCCCTTGTCGCACAGCGGTCCGTGCCCAGGAACGAAAATATCTTCATTCAGGGCGCGCAACGACTCCAGCGCGATCAACCACAGGTCTGGATCAGCCTCGTGCAGCCACGTCTGCACCTTGTGGAAGATATTGTCGCTGGTAAAGACAACTCCTTCCTCTTTGACCAGAATCGCCGCCTGATAGAGCGTGTGGCCGGGCATATGAATCATCTGAAAAGTATGGTCCCCCACATGGAGGGTCATGTCGTTCTTGAAAGTCAGCACAGGCGCGTTGGGCGTGTAGCCCTCCAGCAGGGCTGGCTCCTCGGGACCGAAACCGGACACGCTGGCGACGAGACCAGAAATATCCGTATTGAGAATTCGAGACCTCACCCCTTCGTGCCCTACGACGGGCGCGTCGAAGAATGCGTTGCCAGTCCAGTGGTCTCCGTGAGGCTCGGTGTTGATTATGTAGCGCACGTCCCCGTGCTTGGCGATTTCTGCCTTCCACTTCAGCGCATCGCTGGGTTTGTGGGGAGTGTCGATCATGACGACCCCTTCAGAAGTCGTAACGAAACCGTGGTTGCATCCCCTGATCTGGGTCTCCACGAACACATTACTCGTGAGCTGTTCCATACTATTCCTCCGTTTCAGTTCACACCGACTGAGAGCCGATGAAGTGAATCAATCAATCGACCCTTACATGCACAGAGCGCCGCCGTCCACAGTTATGGTCTGTCCTGTGATGAACGAAGAGGCGTCTGAAGCCAACAACATAGCCAGCGCCGTCAGATCTTCGGGCTGGCCTAGCCTCTTAACAGCGGTGCTTTGCACTGTTGTTTCAATCTGCTCAGGGGTCCGTGCGTCACGCCAGCGGGGCGTGTCGATCTGTCCGGGGGCGATGGCGTTGACGTTAATGTTGTGAGGCCCCAACTCGCGAGCCGCTGAAGATGTCATGGCGATGATGGCGCCTTTGGATGCGGCATACGCGGCAGATGTCGGAGGGGCGGAACCCCTGCGACCGACCACCGAGGCCATGTTAATAATCTTGCCATAGCGCCGTTGCTTC
>JASLRP010000012.1 GCA_030743915.1 SAR202 cluster bacterium
ATTTTGTCAGGTTGTTGTTGAGGGCCTCCAGTGGGTTCAATCACATGCCTTAATTTCATATTACGGAACAAAGGGCCAATCGTCAATGCCACTTTTCCGTTCGGCATCGTGGCGCCATCAGTTATCGTTAATCGAGTTATAACGCGCCGCCATGGTTTCACGCTCGGCCACAAGAGCAACGGTGATTTGCCGAATACGCCTGGACATGATGGTCGACAGCGACTGCATCACCTGGAAACCAGTGGCAGTGTCGGCCCGAACCAAATTGCCGAGAAGTTCCGCGTCGATTGAAATGAGTCTGCAAGATTCCCAGGCCATCGCTGTGAGTGTGTACTGGAACGGCTCAACCATGGACGACCAACCCACAAGCTCGCCCCGCCCGCAGATGGCGGCGGTGCTGCGACGGGACTGCGTTGCGTGCGGCACTCGGGTCGCCATCTGGAGGGCGACAAGGCCCTGTGTCACGATGTACAGCTTGTTCGCATCACTGCCCTGGGTGAACAGCAGAGTCCCTTCGGAGACGGAGGATTCCGAGCAGATCAGGGCGACGCGGCCCAACTCCTCGAAGGACAGTGTGTTGAACAGTTCGCTTTCCCTTAGCGGAAAGATGCTTCCAATCACGTCTGAGGTCCCCTGAATCTACTATCACGCTCCTGCGAATTCGCCTGAGTTGATCTAGAGTATGCCCGCTGGAATTCGGTGTCAACATTGTGCAGACAGTCACAAGTTCTTGAGCGCAATCAAAGGACCGGACCCGGATAATCGTCCAGATTCCAGACATAAATAGAGGCGCGTATTATTGACGCGCCTCTCATTATTCCCTGCTGAACAACAGGATTCAGGCTTTTCTCACCAGACCGATGGACGCTTCGATGCCGTCGAAGTTTTGATCTTCGGAGTAGGCGTCCGTTGGGGCCGATGCGTCCAACAGCTCGTCACTCAGGGTTTCCTGTCGGATGTATTCCGCATGGGCCTGAACGACTTCGGATAGGTTTGCGTCGCCCTGGTAGTAGGTGATTATGCGGTCGGCGATGTCGAATTCGGCTGAGCGACGCATGTTCTGGATACGGTGGACAAGCTCCCGCGCCTGACCCTCCAGACGAAGGTCTGGGGTGATTTCGGTGGCGATGGCGACGGTGTATCCGGCGTCGCTGGACACAGCGAAGCCGTCTCGCTCCTCGGACGAGACCAGGATTTCCTCTGGCTCAAGCTCGTAACCTTCCAACTCCACGCCTTCGCCTGCATCGACTTTCGCGGCGACCGCCTGAGCGTCGGCGTTGCCCAGCGCCTCGATGATGTTGTGAAGTTCCATGCCGTACTTGGGTCCGAGGATGGGCATGTTGGCCTGGAGCTTGAAGTTCACGACTTCGCTGTCTGCATCGAAGGCCACGATGTCTCGGACGTTCAGTTCGTCGATCACCTGCGGCCCGGCCTGTTTCAGCAGCGAGCGTTCCTCGGCAGAACGAGTTTTGATCATCGCGGTCGCGAGCGGTTGCCGGACCTTGATGGACGCCTTGCTTCGGGCGGCTCGGCCCATGCTCGATAGCCGCATTGCCAGACGAGTCACGTCGGTCAGGCGGGTGTCGATAACGCTGTCGTCAGCGACGGGGTAGTCGTCGAGGTGTATGCTCTCATGCCCCAATCCCGGGCGGACAACCAGGTTCTGATAGATGGTCTCGGTGACGAAGGGCATGATGGGAGCCAGGAGTTTCGACAGCGTGACCAGCACTTCGTAGAGTGTGGCGTAGGCGGCCAGCTTGTCCTGATCTCCGCCGTTGTCGCCCTGGTTCAGAAGTCCAGACTTCCAGAACCGGCGTCGGCTGCGTCGGACATACCAGTTGGACAGCGATTCCACGAACGCCTCGGCGCGACGGGCGGCGGTCTGAGGTTCGAAGTTCTCCAGCGCATTGGTGGTTTCGGCCACAAGCTGGTTAAGCTCCGAGAGTATCCAGCGGTCCAACTCGGCGCGTTCAGCGGCGGGCGGGGCTGGAGTCTTGGGGTCGAACTGGTCGATCTCTGCATAGGTGACGAAGAAGGAATAGACGTTCCACAGCGGGATGATGAACTGACGTCGCACCTCGTCCGCCGAGCCGTAGCCGAAGTTTATGTTGGCCGCCGGGTCGTGGCGTGCGAACACCCAGCGCATGGAGTCCACGCCCATCTTCTCGGCGGCTTCCTCGAACCAGATGGCGGTGCCGGCGCTCTTGTGCATCTCCTCGCCCTTCTCGTTGCGCATCAGGGCGTAGCTGAAAACTGACTGGAAGCTGGCCGTCTCCTCCAGCACCGCGCCCATCGTCAGCATGGAGTAGAACCAGTTGCGGAACTGGCCGGGGAAGCTCTCGGAAATCCAATTGGCGGGGAACCACTCCTTCCAGGCATCGGAGCCGTGGCGGTAACCCAGGGTGGAGAAGGGCACGATGCCGGCGTCCAGCCACGGGTTGCCGACCTCCCGAATGCGGGAGACCGTGGAGCCGCACTCTGAACATGCGATCTTGACTGCATCGACCCAGGGCCGGTGAGGGGAGTGGCCCTCGAATTCGTCCCAGCCCTCGACTGCCCGTTCCTGAAGTTCGTTCTCGCTGCCCATGACGTCAAAGTGGCCGCAGTCTTCGCACTTGTAAATGGGCAGGGCGAGGCCGTAATATCGCTTTTTGGAGATCATCCAGTCGTCCATATTGTTGAGCCAGTCCAATTCTCTGCGCATGCCGAAATCTGGCACCCACCGGATGCTCTCGGTGATCTTCTTCAGAGACTCGCGGATCGGATCCATGCTGATGAACCACTCGTCCACCAGACGGAACACAAGCTCGGTCCCGCATCGCCAGCAGACAGGATAGCGGTGGGTGTACCGTTCCAGATGATAGAAAACGCCTTTGGACTTCAGGCTGTCGTAGATTTCCTCATTGACGTCGAAAACGCTCTTGCCGGTCAGCGAGCCGAATCCGTCAATGAAAACGCCGAACTCGTCCAGCGGGGCGATGACAGCAAGGTCGAATTCCTTGCCCAGAGCGAAGTCCTCTTTGCCTGCGCCGGGAGCCGAGTGAACGATGCCGGTCCCTTCGTCCTCTGCCACCTCATCCCAGGGGATAACTCGATGCTCGACGCCCTGCTGGGCCGGAAGTTCGTCGAAGGGGCCGGAGTACCGAAGGCCCACCAGCGCGTCGCCGGTCAACTCTTCCAGGATTTCGTAATCGCCCTGGAGGATGGACACTCGATTCTTCACCAGATAGATTATGTCATCCCCTTGCCGGACCTTCACATAATTGAGGTCAGGGTGGACAGCCGCCGCCACGTTGGATGTCATCGTCCAGGGCGTGGTGGTCCAGATCAACAGGGATTCGTTCTTTCGGTCCAGTATGGGGAATTTCACGAACAGACCGGGGTGGACGATCTCGCGGTAGCCCTCAGTGACGATTTCGTGTTCGGAGAGTCCGGCGCTGCAACGGGGACACCAGGGCATCACGTCCGTCCCTTCGTAGAGAAGGCCCTTGTTCAGGCAGGTCTTGAGAAAGTGCCAGATGGTGTAGTTGTTCTCATCAGATTTTGTGTGGTAAGAGTCGTCCCAATCCATCCATTGGCCCAGTCGTTTTGACTGCTCGGAGATAATGTCCGCGAACCTGTCCACCCGCTGTTTGCAAAGCTCCACGAAGTCGCCGACGCCGTACTCCTCAATGTCCAGCTTGGATTTGAAGCCCAGCTCTTTTTCCACCTCGACCTCAATCCACAATCCCTGGCCGTCGAAGCCGTTTTGAAACCTCTGCTTGAAGCCCTGCATGTTGCGGAATCGCAGGAACAAATCTTTATAGCTCCGCCCCCAGGCGTGGTGGACGCCCATTGGGTTGTTCGCTGTGATTGGACCGTCGATGAATGACCAGCGTTTGTCCGAGTCGTTGTTGCGCTCTCGGTATTTCCGAGGAATGTCGTTCTCGTTCCACCACGAGAGCATCTGCTCTTCCAATTGTGGGAAGTCCTGCCTGGAATTCACCGCCTCGAACATATTTGCATTCCTTTCACGCTTTGCGGTCTCGGGGATGGGCTGGAATCTAACGCGCTCTTGCGACCAGCCACATTACATGCGAATCAAATTCCATAGGGTTGAGGTCTGACATCTGGCTGTCGGACGCGCCGTATGCCTGAACGACGTTCCAGCCTGTCTGCTCCAGCACTTCCATCAATTCGTGGAGGCTGTATATTCGGTGTTTCATGTGAATGCTCAGCCTGTGTCGGATGTCTGGACCGGAGCCTTCCCAGAACTCCCAGTTGTTCAAAATGGTTGATGTCTCGAACTCGAATGTGCGGTTTTGAATGACGCGCAGGTTGTCGGCAATGTCCATTCCCTCTGGCTCGAAGTTTCGGATGATCCAATCACGATGGACAGTCTGGACGATAAGCGTTGCGTTGTCAGCCGCGATCTCTCGAAACCCGCTGAACATAGCAATGTCGCCGGATTTGCCGAAGTACCCGTTGGATGTGAACATGTTAATTATGATGTCAAATCCAGCACGAGACCCCAAAGCCGAAGCTGGGGCCTGGATGTCTCCCTGGACGAACTCGGCGTTGCCTTTTTCGGTCTTGGATTTGTTGGTGGCGATGTCGATATACATTTGGGACAGGTCGATGCCTGTCACGTCGTATCCCAGCCGCGCCAATCGAAGGCTGTGGCGTCCGATTCCACACGGAGCGTCCAGCAGAGTTGAACCCGGCCCGTAGCCCTGATCCTGCATCAATCTGGTCAACGTCTCGACCTCGGGGTCTGCCCGACTGTCGATCTTCTCAAGAAAGGGCAGATAGACCTCTGGGTTCTCGACGGACAGAGTGTGCGTCCAGTGCTTTTCGTCGGTCTCTCGCATATCCTGACTGCCTGACACCTGAAAACCTGATTGCCGCAAATAAAAAAGCTCCCGCCCCAAATGATAGGGACGGGAGCTTCCATATGCTGATTTAACAATGGAAGATGGTACCCGCGGTGCCACCCTGATTCCTCGTCAATGAAACGAGACGCTCAGTGTCCGATGGCCGTTTGGCGATCAGACCGCCCGGTTAACGTTGGGCGAGGCCGTCGGAGCCTACTGCTGCGATTCCATGTGGAACCGCGAATTCGGTCCGAGGCTCAGGAGGGATGTTCAGGGGAGGCCGTGGCGTCTGCTCTCACCATTTCGTTCGGAGTTCCGAACGAGCCAGACTCGCTGTGCCGGGTATCTTCCCTTACTCGTCTCCGTCGTTGCCTTTGGTATCTTGATTGAGTCAGCTTAGTGAATGTGGTCGGGTGATGTCAAGAAACCTAGCCTTCGAGAGTTGCCTCGACGCTCAACTCGACGTTTCCTTTCAAGGCGCCGGAGATCGGACAGCCGTCCTTGGCTCCCTCGGCGGCGGCTGTGAACGCAGCGGCGTCGAGGCCCGGGACCGTGCCTGTGACGGCCAGAGCGCTGGACGCGACTTTGAATCCGCCCTCGACCTGCTCGAAGGTGACGGTGGCGCTGACTTCCAGTTTTTCAGGCGGTGTTCCCGCTCTTCCGAGACCTGCCGATAGGGCCATGCAAAAGCACGAGGCGTGGGCCGCCGCGATCAACTCTTCAGGACTGGTCTTGCCATTGGACTCCTCGGTCCTGGCTGCCCAGGACACTCCCAGGTCTGTGAACGCTCCGCTCGTGCTGGCGGACACGATGCCGCTGCCGGACATCAGGTCGCCTGTCCATGTTGCGTTTGCTACTCTAACTGCTGCCATTCTGTCTGCCTCCATATGGATTGATTTGTGTCACCCTGCGCAGTCTTTCTGCCTTGCCGGGTTGGCGGAAGGGACGCAGAGGTTGCGAGGGTGAGTTATATAATGCAGGCAGAATTGTAACACTTTTACACGCATTAAGAATAATAAAGCATGTAAAAAGACGCCGCTGGTGAGATTGAAGCAGAGTTACGGAGTTCTGGCGACGGCGAGTCCCACAACGCTGGACGCCCCGGCGTCTTTCAGGGCGGCGGCGCATGCAGACATCGTGGCGCCGGTGGTCACAAGGTCGTCCACGAGTAGGATGCGGAGTCCTTCGGCTGACACGACGGATTGGAAATCGCCCTGGACGTTTTCCCAACGTTCGTCTCGCGAAGGTGCTCGGAGTTGGGACGGGGAGTTGATGGCTCGGATTAGCAGTCGCGAGTCCATCGGGAAGTCGATTATTTGGCTCAGTTCTGAGGCCAGCAGTTCGGCTTGGTTGAAACCTCTTGACCTGAGCCGCCGTGGGTGGGTGGGCACGGGCACGATCAGGTCGAATTTTTCGGAACGCTTGGCGAGGTATTGGGCGAGCAGGGCCGCAAGTTGTGGAGCGAGGACTCTGAGGTTTCCGAATTTCAGGTTCTTGATGGCCTGGTGGATAGGACTGGATTCAACGTACAGGTACGGAGCGATGATGCGGTCGAACTTGGGCTGACGTCGTCGGCACCAACTACAAATGCCGCCAACTTCCGGTTGAGCGCATCTGTCGCAGGTTGGTTTTGAGAGTCGAGTCAGAGCGAAGCTGCAAGCGTCGCATATGTTGGATCCGAGACTGCCGCACCCCAGGCACTTGAGGGGATAGAGGGTGTCCAGAGCCACGGTCCAGATTCGGCTGACCAGCGTGTTGAGCACGGCAACTCACGGCCACGTCGGCTATCGGTGAGGTTGCCAAGCGAACGTTGGGTGACTATCAATTGGGCCGGCACGGTGGGCGATGCCGCATATGATGAGACTCCTCCGGCTGCCCCGTCGGAGGAGTCTCATTATTACCGTCGGCCAAATGACGCAACGGTCTACGATTATTTCTACCCCACTTCCAGTTCCTGATTATATCGACGAACCTCGCCAGGTCGTCGTCAGGAAAGCTGTCAATGAAATTCTCTAACTTGACGGGAATTATGTCAAGTTTTGGAAGTTTTTGTATTGGACCGGCCATGTATGCCGCTACCCGATCAGCCACTTGGCCAATTCATCGCGGTTCTGGTCTGCCCAGGTGATGTTGAGCTTCATGCGCTCCAGCGACTGGCTGATTGTGCGCTCGGCGGCTGGGGCGGGATGGTTGTTGAAGAAATTCTCCACGTCCTGTCGCCGCTCTTCGGTCGTGAGTAGGGAGGTCATCCCCACCAGTCGCATGAGGGCGAAACCGCCGTCGCCATAGCGTCGGTTAATCTCGTTCCAGTTGTCTTTGACGAACTCCCAGGCAAGGTTTCTGCCGTGCCGGTTGGAAGCGACGGTGACAATGACCCTGATGGTGTCCTGACTTCGCACGTCTGTGCCCAGCGCGCGGTCCAGGGTTTCCTGGAGCAGGTCGCCCTGCTCAAAGCTGGAGAGCGCGTTCAGGAATCGAATCTTTTCCTCGTGGAGGTCGGCGGTTTTTTCCAGGTCCCACATCTGGTCGTAAGTCTGGCGGTCGCCGCGCTGGGCGGCCATCTCGAAGACCACGGCTCGCATGTCCGGGTCGAGGCTGGAGGGGTCATCGGAGTAGCCCTGGAATCTGCGCTGGGCTTCGGCCAGCGTGCCCTCGTCCTCGAAGTGGCCAAGTTCTGAAAGGACGGTGCTTCGCAAAAGGGCATCGCGGTGACCCTCTCCAGGTTTGACGTCCCAACCGATATTGCGACCAATGGGCGCAAATATGCCGCGAGCGAACGCCTGGAACCGGGGGTAGAAATCCTCGTCGGACAGCAGATTGTCCAGCGCGTTCAGGTTGAAGGCAAGGTCGCCGCATACCGACGCGTCTGTCTCGTTCTGGTACGCCTCGGCGACCGTGAGGAAGTGAGTCACGGGAATATGCCCTGCTTTGGTGAGCGCGTAGGCGTCGGCCTGGATGCCAAGCCGGTCGGCGGCAGGCAGGGCCAGGCTGCGTATTGGCTCGGTGAGTTTCTCAAGCTCTTCGGCAGGATATCGAACTCGGAAGAATGCGGTCTGGCCGGGGTTGACCTTGATCCACTCGTCGGTGGAGCCGTGGGAAGCCGGCGTCATTTGGACCGTTTCCGTGGTCGTCTCCATGAGGCGACGCACGGGGTCGGCATCGCTGGCGGTTCGGATTGTCAGAGGCACCTTCCAAGTCTGTTCGGGAGGCTGGCCGCCGTCGAGGACGTTCTCGTACAGGAACCGAGATTGAGACAGCGACACCTCAATGCCCGTGTCGTCTCGTTTGATCTCGGCGTCCAGGAATGGATAGCCGGTCTGGCCGGTCCAGGTGTCCATGATGTCCGCCACGGGCTGGCCGGACGCTTCGCCCAGGGCGTTCCACAGGTCGCGCGTTCGGGCGTTGGCGTGGGAGTGCCGGTTGAGGTAGATGTTGAGGCCCTTCTGGAAATCGTCGGCGCCCAGGTACTGTTCCAGCATTCGGAGGATAGACCCGCCTTTTGAATAACTGATGGCGTCGAACAGCTGGCCGATCTCGTCCGGGTTTTTGACTTCCTGCTCGATGGGGTGAGAGTTCTGGAGGCCATCCAGCGAGAAAGCGCTCATGGTGTCGTTGCTGAGGAACTGAGTCCACATCTCCCACTCAGGGTGCAGAGCGTCAACGGCCTTGTCGCCCATCCACGACGCGAAGCTCTCGTTGAGCCAGAGGTCGTCCCACCAGGCCATCGTCACCAGATCGCCGAACCACTGGTGGGCCATTTCGTGGGAGATGATCGCCGCCACGACCTCGCGGGTGCCGGCGGAGCTATTCTCCGGGTCAACAAGCAGGGCGGTCTCGCGGTATGTGATCGCTCCCCAGTTCTCCATCGCCCCGGCGGCGAAGTCGGGGAGCGCCAGGTGGTCGAGCTTGGACAACGGATACGGTATTCCGAAGTAGTCGTTGAAGTAGGCCAGCAGGTCTATGGAAGTCTCCAGGGCGAATTGGCCCTTTTCTTCGTTGCCTCGCGTGGCCCAGACACGCATGAGCGTTCCGTCTGGCGTTGTGTCCTCGACACAAGCGATGTCGCCTACGATGAAAGCCAGCAGGTAGGTGGACATGATCGGAGTTTCGGCGAACTGGAGCTTCGTCTTGGCGTTGCCTTCGTCGGTCTCGTTGACTATCTCCATGTTGGAGACGGCCTTCAACTCCGAGGGGATTATCAGAGTGACTTCGAATGTGGCTTTGACTGAAGGTTCATCCCAGCACGGAAAGCATCGTCGG
>JASLRP010000013.1 GCA_030743915.1 SAR202 cluster bacterium
CTGGGCCAGCTCGCGGATTGTCTCGCCTGTCTCGTCTTCCAACTCGGTCGTCATCGGGCCTGTCCCGACGCGAGTGCTGTACGCCTTGAACACGCCGGTAATCTGAGTGATGTGCGTAGGGCTGATACCCATGCCCACCGACGCTCCGCCAATAGTCGGGTTGGACGACGTTACGAAGGGGTATGTGCCGTGGTCAAGGTCCAACATTACGCCCTGAGCGCCCTCTAGCAGGACGTGCTGGTCTGCGGCCAGAGCCTGGTTAGCAATCTTCTCCACAGGCCCAATGTACTGCGCCAGGCGAACGCCCCAATCGCGGCATTTTTCGAAAATGGCCTCATGAGAGACGGCCTCGCCGCCATACACTTTGGTAATTATGGCATTGGTGTGACTAAGAATCGCATCCAATCTGGGCAGTAGCGCTTCGATATCGAGCAGGTCCGCCGCTCTCACTCCCGTGCGAGCGGCCTTGTCAGCGTACGCTGGGCCGATGCCCTTTCCGGTCGTTCCGATTGGATTATCGCCCCTTGCGCGCTCGGCCATCTCATCCAGGACGACGTGGTAAGGCATTACAAGATGAGCGCGTTCGCTGACGATGATGCGGCCCGCTACATCAATCCCATCGCCTTTGAGACTGTCGATCTCGTCCAACAGGACGTCAGGATCGACCACGACTCCGTTGCCGATAAGATTCATGGTCTGAGGCCAGAATATTCCACAAGGCACAAGGTGAACGCTGAACTTGCCCTGGTCGTTAACCACTGTATGTCCGGCATTGTTGCCGCCGGAAAAACGGGCCACGACGTCCATATCTCGGGCAAGGACATCGACGATCTTCCCCTTGCCTTCGTCACCCCATTGCGCGCCTAAAACAGCATAGGCAGGCATGCGTTGTCCCCTTTTTATTGCTGGAAGTTATAGTTGCAGCCACCTCACACTGGCGCGGCAAGCCCTTCAAATCGTCAACTGGAGGAAAAAATGAAGCGCAGCTTGGCCGTGTGCTCTGGCCGGATTCCCAAAGCGGAGTATATCAGAAACGCTAATCTCTTGAAAAGAGATTGTTTCCGATAATGGATCACAAGTCTTAGATATTGACCAGTGATCGACCGAATTTTCGATTCAATTCCCAGCGATCATCAATCGTCAATTCTGGTCATTACATTTCCAGTTCACTCGAAGTCGCCGTCCCTCTCGTCAAAACCACGATTCCTGTCAGAACCAGAATCATCGAATTGTTTGGGCCGCGATGTCGCAGGACGGCGGTATCGTCGGCCCTGGTCGTGGCTGTTATGCGAACCTGACCTGTCAGGGTTGCGTCTGCGGCTCCATATATCCGCGAAAAAATCTGGCGTGAAAAATTCCTTTGCGTCAGCCACCTGGCCAAGCTCTTTTGAGAGATTCGCCGGAAACGCGGCCACCACGACGTGCTTGCCCAGATCCTTGACTGCCTGGACCGCATAGGAAAAGTCCCCATCGCCAGTCACTAGTATTGCTGTGTCGTACAGGTCGTTCCAAGCCATCCTGAGAAAATCGGTGGCGATCATAATATCGACGCCCTTCTCGACAGGCACGTCACCGCGAAGCTTGGAAGCTCCCAGACGCACCTCCAGATAGGGAGTGCTGTGCAACGCTGTCAGGAATTTCTGCTGGTCCTGATATGCCTGGAGATTGCGGTCTGGGTCGCGCAGAACATTGTAGTAATAGGTCCTGAGATGCGGCCTGCCTCCAGCGAGTTTGGCAGAGAACGCGCCGAAGTCAACATCATACCTCCGGCAGTTTTCCTCGAGGCTGTGGTAGAGGTTGCTGCCGTCAATGAATATGGCTATCCGCTCGTCATCTCGGATTTCTAAGTCGTGCGTGTAATGACTGGACATTTTCGGTCCTACGTGCAAAAACTGATGGCTCTAGCTCATCGTGCCAATAGACCATAAGTCACGCCGCAACAAGCATGCTAGGAGATTTAGAGGGTTTTCTCGACGTTAGTTATCGCTCTATCCAGCCTGCCAACTACCTCATCCACGTCTGCTGGCGTCATGCACAGGGGCGGTCCCATGCCGACGGTTTTCCCATTTCCGCCCATCAGAATCAACCGCTCCTGGCGGAACGCTTCGGTCAGCTTCTCACCCAACTGAGCCTCGGCGGGGAACGAAGCCTTGGTCTCCCGGTCCTTCACAAACTCCATTCCGACCAGTAGACCGATTCCGCGAACATCGCCGATCATCTCGTGATCATTCTGGAGGCTTCTGAGTTGCTCCAGGAAGTACGCGCCGGTCTTCTCGGAGTTCTCCACCATGCCCTCATCCTCAATGATCTGGATGTTGGCCAGCGCCGCAGCGGCAGTGACCGGATGACCGCCAAAAGTCAGGGCCTGACGGAATATGTTATCGCCGCCAGCAAAAGCGTCGGCGATTTGAGGAGTCACGATGGCGTTGGCGAGGGGCAGATAGCTGGACGTGATCCCCTTGGCCATTGTCAGGATATCCGGCGTAACGCCGAAATGTTCCATTGCAAACATCTTGCCGGTGCGACCGAATCCGTTTATCACTTCGTCAGCTATCAGGACCACGCCGTAGCGGTCGCATATCTGCCGAAGCATGGGCCAATACTCGTCTCCGGGAATAATCGGAGTCGAGGCGATGGGTTCTGCGATCACCGCGGCAACGGTGGATGGCCCGTGGAACAATATCAGGTCTTCGATGGCCTGGGCGCAACGCACCGCGCACTCCGAAGGGGTCTCGCCGCCCAGTTCACAGCGATAGGAATTGGGCTGAGGAGCGTACACCATGCCAGGGAAGGCAGGTTCGTAATCCTCGCGCCCGGAGTTCCCGCCAGTCCACATCACCGCGCCCAGAGCGCCATGATAGGAACCTCGACGGCTTATGATCTTGTAACGTCCTGGCTCGCCAACACGTTTCTGGTAGGCTCTGGCGATCTTGATGGCCGTCTCGTTTGCTTCCGAGCCGCCTGTCACCGGCCAGCTTCGCTCCAGGTCTCCAGGCGCCAGTTCGGCGATCTTTTCCACCAGATTCACCAGCGGCTCTGTCGTAGAACCCTGGGGAAAGTAGGCGAGACGCTTCATCTGGTCGCGCATGGCCTCCGCAATCTCGGTGCGTCCGTAGCCTGCGTTAACTGAAGCGTAACCGCCGTGAGCGTCGATCCACTCCTGGCCATCCGAGTCTGTGACACGGATGCCCTCGCCATCGACAATAATCAGAGGACCGCCGTCCTCGGCCATCTGGACCCAGTCCCGATTGTGCATCCATAGATGCTCAAGCGCGGACCTTCTGATCTGCTCGGTGTCTAGTGCGTTGGTCATCGGCTTGCCTTTCAAAATAACTGTCAGGTGATCAGTTGTCAGGATTCTTGCCATTCTGAACGAACGTGAAGATTCTGGTGTCAGTGTGGCAACGGCTGTTCTACACGCGACCAGATGCTTCGCTTCGACTCAGCATGGCTATATTTGCAGGTGTGGAGCATCAGCTACGCCATCTGAGCGATGCCCATTTCGCCTTCTACCTCCCAGAGCGAAACATCTAGCGCGTGGACAATTTCGTCCACTTCGCCTTCGGTGATGCAGATAGCCGGGCCGATGTTGATGATGTTGCCAGACATGCGCAAAATCAAACCGTACTTTTTGAACCGCTCGTTGAGCTTGTCGGCGATATGAACGTCTTCGGCAACAGGCTCTCTGGTCTCGCGATTCGCGACCAACTCGACGCCCATTATCAGGCCTCGGCCCCTGACATCACCGATTAACGGGTGGTCGCCTGCCAATCCTTCAAGCTGCTCCTTGAAATAGGCCCCCACATCGCGAGAATTTTCCACCATATTCTCATTTTGGATAATCTCGATGTTCTTGAGCGAGGCCGCCGCTGAAACCGGGTGTCCACTGAAGGTCAGCACGTGCCTGAAGTAGTTCTCTTTGCCAGCGAAGGCGTCGGCCACCTCATCCTTCACCACCGTGGCGGCCAGAGGCAGATAGCTAGATATGATGCCCTTCGCGATTGTCATGATGTCGGGCACGACGCCCCAATGATTCACCGCGAACATCTCGCCTGTGCGCCCAAAGCCATTGATGACCTCATCGGCTATGAGAAGAACTCCGTGGTGGTCGCATATCTCCCTCAAAAGCGGCCAGTATTCATCACCGGGCACCACGCCGCCGCCAGGTGTTGAGATCGGCTCCGCGATGACCGCCGCCACCGTCTCGGGGCCGTGGAACTGGATAAGCTCCTCGATAGCCATAGCGCATTTGGTCGCGCACTCAGATGCGCTCTCGCCGCCAAGTTCGCAATGGTATGGGTTGGGCTGAGGAGCATGCACCATACCCGGATACATCGGCTCGAAGTCGTGGCGAGGCGTCGCCGCGCTGCCACCCAGCCACAGAACTCCGGCGGTGGTCCCGTGATAGGAACCGCGACGGCTTATGACCTTGTATCGTCCATTATCGCCCCGGCGCTTGTGGTAGGCCCGCGCGATCTTCAGAGCCGTCTCGTTCGCCTCCGAACCTCCCGACACAGGGAACACTCTGTTAAGAGAGCCAGGTGCGATCTCGGCGATCTTCTCAGCAAGCTCGACCATCGGAACAGTTGTTGTGCCGTTAGGAAAGTAGGTGAGCTTCACCATCTGCTCATAGGCAGCGTCGGCAATCTCGTCTCGTCCGTATCCGACATTGACCGAGTTATACCCGCCATTCACATCAATCCACGACCTGCCGTCGCCGTCAGTGATGCGCACGCCCTTGCCGCCAACCGCGATCATGGGCTCGCCATCCTCCGCCATCTGAGTCCAGTCGCGGTTGTGCATCCAAAGGTATTGGAGGGATTTCTCTCTGAGGGTCTCCGAGTCGAAGGTCGCAACCATAGCAAGCTCTCCAGTTGGCTAACAATTCATGAGTTTGGGTTCACAGTGTACTGCGCCAGAAGGCATTGGACAACTATCACCCCATCGGTGGTATATTCTTCCTTTGCGATCAACACATTTCTGGAGGCTCGAATGAAGTTCGGCTCGTTTATATTCCCCGTCAGCCACAACCCTGAAAACGACAGCGCTGTCATCGACAGCACCCTGGCGGAAATTGAGCTTCAAGAGTCATTGGGATTCGACGCGGCTTGGCTGACCGAACACCACTTCGATGGGGCATCGGCATATGTGGACCCGGTAGTGTTTGGAGCAGCGGTGGCGGTGAGAACAAACCGCATCAAGATCGGGTTCGCCGTCGTGGAGATGGCGTTCCACCACCCTGTGCGACTGGCCGCGCAGACGGCCTTGCTGGACAATCTCAGTCATGGCAGGCTGATCTTCGGCGTGGGACGAGGTTCGGCGTTCAACACCTACGAGTACCTGGGATTCGGAATTCCGATGGAGGAAGCGGAGGAACGTCTGGCTGAAGCCGAAGATTTGATCGTAAAATCATGGACAGCCGACAACCTGACTTTCGAGGGCAAGTTCTGGAACGTGATGTTCCCTGCCCTGCGTCCTCTGCCCTTCCAGAAACCGCACCCGCCGATAGTCCGAGCGTGCATCAGCGAAGGATCGACCGTCGCGATGGCGAAAATCGGCAGGCCCATCCTCATTGGCGTCCAGACCTCCGAGGACACAGCCAGCCGATTGACTACCTACAAAGCCGAAATGCTGGGCGCGGGATTCTCCGAGGAGCAAACCGAGGACGCCCTCGAACAGACCTGGGTCGCCCGCAATATGTTCGTAGCAGACACCGAATCGGAAGCGCGAGAACTGGCACAGCAGGGTTTCGCCAGAGAGAGAAAACACTTCCGAGAAGCCCGTGAGCTATACAACCCCGAAGGTTTCCCGCCCCTTGATACCAGCAAACCTCTGCCTGCCGGAGAGGATTTCGACAAGTCCTACATCATCGGCACGGCATCCCAGGTCGCCGACCAGGTCGCCGAGTTGCGAGACCTCGGTGTCCGCAACCTGATGCTCAAGATCAACGTCGGTGAGATGGACACCGACGCCGTTCAGGCGGCAATCAAGATGTTCGGCGAGTCGGTGATGCCGGAATTTGCCTAGACTGGCGCCTTACAGCCTATTTCAATACAGTTTCAGCGATGCTCTCCAATTGCTTTAGCGTGTCTTCCTCGTTGGCAGTCTCGATCCGAATCATCACGCGGCTTGCTCCGGCCTCCTCGAATCTTTTTATAAGATCGTTATCCGCCGCCTGGCCGAACACCGAGACGTCAATAGACTTTGGGTCGCGGCCCGCGGCCTCGGCCAGTTCGTCCAGAGTCGTCCTTCCTGCTCGTATATCTTCAGGTGTGACACGATTGGGCATCCAGCCGTCACCATAGTCGATAATGCGCTTGAACACGTTTTTGGCCATGCCGCCTAGCAACACTGGGGGATGGGGCCTCTGAACAGATCTCGGGAACGAATAGACGGCAGGGAAATCGTAATACTTGCCGTGATACTCGCTCTCGACTGTCGTCCAAAGCTCCTTCATTGCGAGGATCGAATCTTTAGTCTGGGTCCATCGGTGGGCGAAATCTCCTCCCAGTAATTCAGTTTCCTCTCGAAGCCAGCCGGCGCCGATTCCGAAGAGGAACCGGCCCTGAGAGTACATGTCCAGAGTGGCGACCTGTTTTGCCAGCAGCAAGGGGTGATGTTCCGGCACCAGGCAGATGCCCGTTCCAAGTTTGATTTTCGTCGTCACCGCAGACGCGCGAGCCAACGCCACAAACGGGTCAACCATGTCAGCATACACCTTCGGAATCTTCCCGTCCGGCGAACCTGCCCAGGGTGAGTTTGTCTTCAGCGGCACTACTATATGTTCAGGGACCCAGATCGAATCGAATCCGTGCTCCTCGGCCTTCTGGGCAAGCTTGGCGATATCTATCGAATAATCCGTCGGGAATGTCGAAACTCCAATGTCCATATCGGGCGCTCCTTTTAGAAGATTCGCCAATTATACGAGGTCAGCGAGGAAGCGCAAATCCGTCGCTTTCCCCAGGACGGAAAACTCGCTACACTGGACGCCACCAAATCACCAAAGGGGATTTCACGCTTGGAAATACTGCCGGGGATTCACGCGCTGCCGGGGATCAACTGGTCCAAAGCCTACCTGATCGAAGGGGATACCCTGGCGCTGGTGGACTCTGGCCTGCCGTGGAACAGCGGACGCATCCTGAAATACATCCGCAAAATAGGCCGAAAACCAGAGGAGCTATCCCACCTGTTGGTGACCCATGCCCATCCCGACCACACAGGTTCCGCCAGCAGCGTGGCTCGGAAAACCGGAGCGCAGGTGGTCGCCCACTCCGCAGACACAAAGCGCCGACGCAATGGGGCCAACCTCAGTTACATGGGCGTGTTCGGCTCCGCGCCCATTCCGCTCCCCTTTTTCGAGCGCACACCCGTCGCCACACTTGTCAACGAAGGCGACGTGCTACCCATTGCCGGCGGCATCAGAATCCTCCACACTCCGGGTCACACCTCAGGCAGTGTCTGTTTTTTGGAGGAGAGCACAAAAACTCTGTTTTCTGGAGACACAATATTCAGTGACGGAGAGCGCATCAGCAGGTCGGTGCCCTTCCCTGGTTACGATGCCGTGGCCTACCGTGCATCGCTGGAAAGGCTGGCGACCCTGGATTTCGAGGCAGTGTGCGGAGGGCACGGCGCTCCGCTGAAGTCCGGGGGTTCAGGGAAACTTCAAGAGCTTATGGAGGCGCGCCCTGAGCTTCCCACCTGGAGGCAGTTCTTCAGAAGCATCCCACGCCGCGTCAAAAAGTCCCGAAGCATGACGGGCGAAGATTTCTGAGGGTTCAGCCCTCCCGCTCCTCGATGATTCGCGCCAACTCGACCACTGCCGCGTATGCGTAGGCCACATAATCGCCCGGAGCGAGGTCAAGTTCCTTGAACTCCTCCGACTGGTCAACTCCGCCGGAGTCGAAGGGGCCGGGCAACACGCGCAGCACAAGCTCTCGTAGCTGCCCATCAGGTAGCACAACCACGCAGCCGCGTTGGGGGTCAGCGACACCTGCAGGATCGATCTCGAGGGCCTGAATCGAGCTGGTTCCCATGAAGAACGGAAACGGGTCCAGGGTAGCGGCCATCTCCTCCAACAGCTTGTCCAATTCCTTTGTCGCCCGCTGCAAAACACCGTCTGCCACAGCGCGTTTGACGATGGGATCAATGTTGTCCGAAAGCATGAAAATTGACCGCCTCAAGTTTGACACTAAACTGCGGGGTAATATATCATTTCGTGAAGGTGTCACCAAGGTGGCAACGTAGCTCAGCGGTTAGAGCGGGCGCTTCATAAGCGCTAGGTCACTGGTTCGATCCCAGTCGTTGCCACTCCGCAAGGACAAAAGGGGTGGGGCCGCCGCCCTGTCGCGTAGATTCCGAATTGTGTCGTCGCACGCAGACGCTCTGACGGCACGAGCGAGTGGAGCACAAGGGCGATTAGCTCAGTGGTTAGAGCGCTCGCCTCACACGCGAGAGGTCCGAGGTTCAAATCCTCGATCGCCCACCACAACCGGGTTGGATGGGCCGAGAGGGTTCCAGGGCAACCCATCGGAGACCACCTCCTCAGACACCTCAAACAGGACTTGCCGAAGTGGCGGAATGGTAGACGCGCTACGTTCAGGACGTAGTATCCTTACGGATGTGTGGGTTCGACTCCCTCCTTCGGCACCAAACCTCAAAATCGACCAACCGACTCCACCGGCCAACCTCAATGGGTGGCCATTTGATTTCCATGACATTCCACGGTCGATCATCGGACCTCTTGAGCGTTTTTGGTTCGGCGATGCTATTCGTAACCGTGACGCCAAAGCAAGAATCTCAGACCGGCTTGGCGTCGATCAGCACGCCAGCCAATATGGCTGGCTCTTCGCCGTAGTTGACCCAGGCGTGATTCGTGCCTCGCTGGACGACTACGTCGAAGGGTTTGAGGTCGACCTGCCCTTCATCCAGGAGCATCGTCACCTCGCCGCTTAGCAGAACTATGTAGTCGACGGTCAGCGTCACGTGCATGCCGGGGTGCCGAGTCGTGTCCTTTCTGATCCTCTGAGTCTCTGCGCGGGCGTCATCGTCCATCGCGGCGAGCCTGGCCGCAGCAGCCGCGTGGCGCTCTTCGATGGACGGCAATGAGCTTTCCGGCTCCACCCGGAAGAACCGAAACTTGCTGCCCTCAGATTCCGGCTCCAGCCGGATCGGGCGGTCTGTGGCGTCTCCCGCAATTGTGTTGTCCGCGGGCGTCGAGTCTGTGGCCCACATCTCCAACAACGTTCCTCGGGGATCTATCGCGTCGGTTGGTCCGTCTATTTCGACAATCGAACGGCCATCCTTATCAAATCCTGTGACGATGCGCCTGAATCGCTGAGTCATTATTCCTCGTGCCTTTCATGCTACTTGGCGTTGGGCCAGATTCGCGGACCCAGCCTGCCGCACCGAACTACACAATCAATGCGGGAAATCGAATCATTGTCCACCGAATTCACTTATTATCCGAGCGTGGTCGACCATTCCGGTTCCCGCTTTGCCGAGTACCTCGCCCGTCGCGTCGATAGATTATCAGATCGACTAACCCTGATCCATTTTCCAACCGCGCTTGTGACGTGCCGAAAGGACCGCTATCCGGGGGCCGGAGGAAGGCTCCCTGTAGGCTCGCAGAATTACTCTGGGCCTATGGGCGCTTCAAAAACGCAATCGCGCAGCGCCCGAAAAAACCAAGGGTCGGTGAACGAGCGATTCCATCAGTGGTACAATTCTAAATGGCTGGATATTGATGTAACCCGCACGTCTGCCCACTGTTTTCTATTGTAATGCGCTTCTCGATATCCGCCCAAAGGACCCGGACGATGATCGAACTGAACCGAATACGAAAGGCTAGAGGATTCCTGCACCTGGGCAAGAACGATGGGTACGACCTGGTCATCGAGTCCTTTTCTATCCTGAGCGAAGAGTTGCAAGCACGGGCGGTGAAAGCCCGCGAACACGCCGACGCTCCCTCCCCATACGTCCCAATAGCGGCGGCGACCCATTTCGTAACTGCCAAGCTCATGGACCTTCTCGCAAGGTTTGAGATGGTTGACTGGATGGCCGAAGAGTTATCCCAATTGTCTGACAGGGAAAACATCCAGAGACAAATCTACCTGGGGTTGGCGATCAAGGATTTTCATGTAGACGTGTTCAGCCTACTGGACCCACTCGCGTCCGCCCTGTCTCTGGTAAGCAGTGGACTCAATGCCGAGACCAACAGGCGGTTGCCTGGATGGACGGCAATCCAATCAAGAAAATCAGGCGGGGTGGGAATTCATCGTCAAAACCTCGCGGACGACCTCTGCCAATTTGTTGACTCCACTGACCGCTGGCTGCCCACTGTGACGCAAATTCGAGACATTCTGATACACCGTGACCGCCTCAAACTCATAGTTGGCGACCCAACCGATGGGATTCTGTTCCAAATGCCCGGCTGGACACGCACGAGACCAGTCTTGCAGCCGGTCCTGCTGCACCCCGAACGGCCTGATGTGGTGGATTTTGAACTCTATTCAGCATTCGTCGTGGCCGAAATCCTGGCTTTGCTGAATGAACTGGGCCAGCAAATGGCCAAGCGTCTGGGCATGAAATTGAGGGCACAACCCCTCAGCATGCGGTATGGAAACTACAAAGGGCCCGCCCGCGGCATGGACCGTCTTCAACGATTGCTTCAAACGCCTTCTGACTAGCAGCGCCGCAGGCCCGCCGGCCTCATCCAAAATGGCAATGAATTGGCTACTATGGGAATTGTGCGCCGAGAGATGATGAGTCGAACGGCATGTTCCACTCGGAGAGAGTCGAACTTCTCACAGGCAGGCCGGGAAGACAGTGCCTCGAATTGCGTCCTTGTTGAATCCTGTAGGAACACACCCCACCTGAACACGACCGAAACTTTCCTATCACGCGGGCGACTGAACTTCGCTCATGATGGCGGCTGGGTTGCCATCCCGGTCATTGAAAAACGCCATCCAGAGTTCGCGGTTCCCATCCTGTCGGACCACCCTGGGTTGGCTAACGACATCCAGTCCGTTTTCCTCCAATGAACTCCAGGCGCTGTCAATTGATTCAACGCTCAACAATGTGAAGCCTTGAGACCTGATCTCAGGCCGCTCAGGGGCAGGTAAATAAAGCCGCGCCCCGTCGCAATTGAAGAACGCCCTCTGTTCGCCGGGAGCGTGGTTCAGAAACGCAATCTGAAAATCTTCTTTTCGTGTGAACGGCGCCGCGGGATTGCAATAGCCACTCTGTGCACCGTCGAAGGTTTCATCCAGGTATCCAAGATTGGCCACAGGCGTCGATGAGCGAACACCCGGGTCCGCGACTCCAGAAGCATACACTCCACCGATTCCGTTGTCGGAGATTACTGAAGCATTTCCACTGATGGCCAACGCGGCAAGAATCACCGCCATCACGGTCAGGATCGTTCCAAGTTTCGACAGGTCATTCATCTGTTTCTCCCCTTGCGCGAAAACTGCGTTCATTCATACAGACGATTGCCGGACGGGAAATGTTCCAGTCAGCGTGAAAATTCGCGGACAAAGCAAATCTATCCCCAATTGATACTTATCCACTAGGCGCCACTAGTGGAACCTCTAGTGCAACCCTATTGGTTCTATGGTAACCATGAAGGGGAAGATTGTTTCCCATATTGTTGAAAACGCCGTGAGCCACTTTGAGGACGTTTTGGATGATCGATGATGACCCGTCTGTGTCACACTCACGACCCATCGTCCTGGTAGTCGAGGACGACTCCGCAAACAGGGCATTAATGTCAGAAGTGCTGAAGATCCACGGATTTCATGTAGAAGAGGCGCGTGACGGACGGGATGCGCTGAACCTCTTTGAAAACGTAGGTCCCTCACTGGTTATCATGGACGTCAAAATCCCCAGCGTGGACGGGCTTGAGGTCTGCCGTCGCATTCGGACGGGCTCGAATGTGCCGATTCTAATGGTCACCGGCGCTTCAGATGCCAATACTGCCGTCGAAATTCAGAAGGCAGGAGCCAACACATTCTTGTCGAAACCCTTCGGAATCGATCAATTGGTCCAGCGCGTCGAAGAGTTGATCATCCAATCGTCAAGCGGTTAGAAATCAGCATTTCCCTAACCCATCATCCTGACCAGCATGGTCTCCACGACAACAGCACAGATGTCCTTACTTCCTCACCGACCTGTTGCCGTCGCCCCATCTCCCATGCCAATCGCCGCCAGATGCACGGCGTTGCAACGCCAACGCCGTAGCAATGCGACACGGATTATTGACCAGGCGTTCCTAAAACTTTTACAATCAGGCACGCTGGAAGATGGCATGCAATTCGCGGTGATGTGGCGATTGAAGTCTTCGTTGCGTCTCCGCGATATTTCTCAACTTGAACAGGTCAGTCGAAAGGACAGGCGTGTTTTTTCCATCCCCGACAACGCGCCAGTCCTCCCCCTCAGCGAACGGCCAATCATAA
>JASLRP010000014.1 GCA_030743915.1 SAR202 cluster bacterium
GGCGTCTCCGACGAGGAGTACGCGGAACTCGAAAGCAAGGGGCATATCGGCACCGATTACGCTCCTGGGGTCCCCTAGATCAGAACCTTTTGCAATCGTCGGATGTCACGCCCATGTGAGGTAGATCACGTCCCTCGCAACCTGGGCTTCCAGAGAGGTTGAATCCATGATGGGATACTTCGGTCTATAGCAGTGTTGTGATGTAGCAATGTGCCGCAGGCATGATCGAATCATCCTTCAGAGACGAGAACACCATCATGTTGCAGAACATACCTATCCTCTCGTTCGAGTCGGCCAATGCTTTCGAAGAATGGCTCGCAGAGCATCACGATGTCTCAGACGGCATCTGGTTGCGATTCTTCAAGAAATCCTCCAACGTGACAGCGGTCACTCACCCGGAGGCTCTCGACGAGGCCTTGTGTTACGGATGGATCGACGGACAGCTAAAGCAGCACGATGAAGTGTCCTGGCTGCACAAATTCACTCCTCGACGTCCCCGAAGCGTTTGGTCGAAAAGAAATACGGAACATGTCGACCGACTCACAAAGGCAGGCAGGATGAGACCAGCCGGTCTGCGGCAGGTCGAAGCCGCAAAAGCCGATGGCCGATGGGACAAGGCATACGAACCAGCAAGCAAGATGACAGTGCCAGAGGATTTTATGAGCGAGCTCGCCAAAAGCAAAAAGGCGCAGGCGTTCTTCGAAACGCTCAACAAGTCAAACCGCAACCTGATCGCGTGGCAACTCCAGACCGCCGTGAAACCCGAGACGAGATTGAGACGTATGCGAAAGTATCTGAACATGCTGGAAGATGGCAAGAAACCAGCGGGATAGGTTTCAGCCGACTACGAGCCGTCGTCCCGGCAACTCAACTCTAATCAAGAAATCTGGGACGTCTCATGCTATTAGCGTCGAAACTTGCGCCCTGCGTGTCCAAGCAGACAATGCTCGGCATTATCCTTGGTCTGACGGTCTTCATGTTAGCTTGTGGCGCAGACATCGAGCCTGCCGATCAGCCAACTTCGACTCCACCAACTCCGGTGGTCACCGCCGTTCCCACACTTCTGCCTACGCAGATCGCTCAAGCGACTCCTGCTTCCAAACAAGCGCCGCCTCCGGACGAACGCCTTTTCGGAAACCCCGTGTACGAACTGGTGGCCACCTGGGGGGAGGCGACCAACAGCGGCATCAGTTTCGCCTCGCCCAATGGAATCGCCATTGATTCCTCGGACAACGTTTACGTCACCGAATTCCGAGGAAACCGAGTGCAAAAATTCACCTCCGATGGCGATTTGATTACCCAATGGGGTGCAGGTGGTGTTGAAAATGGCCAGTTCCGAAACCCGACGGGTATCGCCCTCGACCGAGAAGGGAACGTCTATGTATCCGAGAGCGGCAACAGCAGGGTGCAAAAATTCACGTCCGACGGTGAATGGCAGGACTCATTTGGCGATCTGGGCAGTGGGGACGGAGAGTTTCGGTCGGCTATGGTTCTCGCCATTGATTCCGATGGCAATTTCTACGTGAGCGACTGGGGAAACAGCCGTATCCAGATATTTGACTCCGGCGGCTCGTTTATGAAAACCTTGGGAGCGCGTGGCGCGGAGCTTGGTGAATTGACCTCGCCCACTGGCCTCAAGTTCGATAGCGAAGGCAACCTCTGGGTTGTTGACCGCGGCAATAGCCGGGTTCAGAAGTTTGATAGCAAGGGCCTGGCCCTTGAGACTTTTGGCTCCGAAGGTTTCGACGACGGACAGTTCGCGGTCCCGACAAGCATCGCATTCGACGGGGCTGGCAATTTCTATATATCCGAGGTAGAAGGTTCCCGCGTGCAAATATTCAACTCGGGGGGAGAGTATCTCTCTGAGCTTGCTCCCAGAACCTTTTCTGGGCCTCACGGATTGGCTTTCAACAGCCGGGGTGACCTGTATGTGAGCAACACTAGGAGTAACACGGTGTTGAAATTCAGTCTGGTCGACGCTCCTTAAGCGCCCGGCAACGTCAAACCTCTGAATTCACTTGGACAAAACGCATGGAAAAAGATCAAAGCCCCTTCAACGATGTGGCCAAGCAGGCGTTGACAGAATATGACCTGCAAGACCACACACTGACGTTCATCCAGCATAGCGACAACGTGACCTTCAAGGTCGAAGGCCCTGGTCTGGATGCATATCTCCTGCGACTCCACATTCCAGTCACCAGCGCTATGGGAACTCACGGGGCAGATCCCGGCGCTGTAACCTCTGAGCTTCAGTGGTTGGAGGCCCTGA
>JASLRP010000015.1 GCA_030743915.1 SAR202 cluster bacterium
ACTGATTGCTGTCATCTAGATAGCCTCATGCAAGAAACAACGCACTTTGCGGTCTGAGTCGATCATCGTATTCGATGGCTCCCGCTGGTTGCAAACGTCCGGGATAAACGATGGGCATCTGGGATGAAATGGACATCCAGAGGGCCGGTTTTGCGGATGTGGAATCGCTCCGGTTATAGAGGGCAGTCTGTCCCTCGGCGCTGCGACCATTGAGGGGATGGAGTTCAGCAGCGCAATTGTGTACGGATGCTTGGGCGATTCGAATATCTCTTCGACTGAAGCCGTCTCGACCACCTGGCCGAGGTACATGACGGCCACATCATCAGCAATCTCGGCAATGACCCCAAGGTCGTGAGTGATGAAAATTATCGCCATCTCATTCTCGTCTCTCAGTTGCAAAAGCAGGTCCAGTATCTGGGCCTGGGTGGTCACGTCCAGAGCCGTGGTTGGCTCGTCTGCGATCAGTATCCGTGGGTCAGTGCATAGGGCCATTGCTATCATCGCACGCTGACGTTGCCCACCACTGAACTGGTGCGGATACTCAGAGAGACGTTGTTGAGGATTCGGTATGCCCACACGTTCGAGCCATTTCACAGCAAGGTCATAGGCGGCGTCGTCATTAAGGTCCGTGTGCAGTTTGATTGCTTCGATAATCTGATTGCCGAAGGTATGCACCGGGCTGAACGAAGAGATGGGTTCCTGAAATATCATCGAGATCTCGCCGCCTCTCACGGTGCGCATCTCGTGGCTATTTGCTCCTAGTTTCAGGAGATCCCTTTCAGGCTCCGACTGCGGGCTGTAGATGATCTCCCCATCCACGACTCTCCCAGGCCGGTCCACAATCTGAAGTATGGACTTGGCAGTTACGCTCTTGCCACAGCCGCTCTCGCCCACGATACCCAGAGTTCGGCCTGCGTAGACTTCGAACTCCGCGCCATCGACAGCAAGCACGGTGCCTTCGTCCGTGAAAAAATGGGTTTCGAGTCCTTTGACCTGTAGGAGCGGGTTCCGGCTAGCCTCGTCGCTACGTGTCACAATTTCTCCAGAAGACATAGAAAATCTGCCTGTGTTCTAAGACGAATAAGGGTCGGCTGCATCGCGAAGTCCGTCTCCCATGAAGTTCAATGCCAGGATCACCACGATTACAGGAATCGCCGGAATCAACAACCAGGGAGTAAGGGCGATGGTCTGGACATTCTGCGCGTCTTTCAGCAACACTCCCCAGCTGATGGCTGGCGGTCGAAGACCCAGGCCGAGGAAACTGAGTGTAGTTTCAGTGATAATCATAAAAGGTAGCGCGAGGGACGCAGCGGCAATAATGTGGCTGTAGAAGGATGGGAGCATATGCCGGAATATTATGCGCCGCTGGCTGGCTCCCGCTATCATGGCGGCCATCACGAAGTCCTCGTCACGCATGCTGAGGAACTTCCCCCTAATCACCCGGGCCAGGTCCGTCCACGCGAACAAGGAGATCACGATCGTGATAGCGAAATATATCCTCAGGATCGACCAGTCTGGCGGGAACGCCGCTGCCATTCCCATGTATAGGGGAATGGCGGGGATGGACCGAACTATCTCCACTACTCGTTGAATGAGGTTGTCGATCAATCCGCCATAGAATCCAGATATAGCTCCGAGGAAAATGCCCAGGAATATGCTCAGTCCAACCCCGAAAAGCCCGATAGTGAGGGATATTCTTGTCCCGAATATGAGCCTGGAGTACATGTCCCTCCCCTGCTTGTCTGTGCCGAGGAGGTAAATGTGGTCTTCCGCGCGCAGGGACCTATCGCTCATCCCGATGAGGTGCCGATCGGTAGGAATGAATCCAAACAGCTTGTACTCATAACCGTGCGCGAATAATCCTACATTTGTTGTAACGTCGCAGTCTCTGACGTACACCCTCTTGAACGTAATCAGATCCCTTTCCCCTTCGATTTTGCAAACGCGAAGGTCAGGTTTCCAGCCATCAAAGAACTTTATCGGCTGAATAGGCATCAGCCCTCGGAACGCTTCAGAGTCAGATGGGTCGCTAGTGGCGAGGAAGTCGGCGAACACTACGACCAGATAAAACATGGCGACGACGATAGAGGCGACCAGCGCGATCTTGTGCCGTTTGAATCGCCACCAGATGAGTTGCCGCTGTGTGGCGACGCTTACTCGGTCTTCGAATTCGCTACCCTGGAACGGTTGCTCTAATGATTCAGTAGCCAATTATCCACGCCCCTCAAATCGCACGCGGGGATCAACCAATACCAGCAACAGGTCCGAGAAGAAAGTTCCCACTACGGTCATCCACCCGATGATCAGGATAATTGCGCCAGCAAGGAACATATCCTGAGCAACAAGCGCTTTCAGAAGTATCGGACCTACCGTTGGCAGGCCGAGAACCACAGACACCACAATGCTGCCTGAGACCAAGAACGGAAGGATGTAAGCTGTAAGGCTCACTGCAGGGTTCAGAGCCAATCGTACTGGATACTTGAGAACCAGCTTCCACTCGGGCAGCCCCTTCGCCCGTGCGGTGGCTACGTATGGCTTTCTGAGTTCGTCCAGCAGGTTGGCGCGCGTTATCCGAATTAGGGAGGCTGTGCCGGATGTTCCGAGTATGATGACGGGAATCACCATGTGCCTCATGAGGTCCCATACTCTTCCTAGCGACCAACCGACGGCGACGTAGTCCGGTGAGAACAAGCCTCCAATGCTGAAATCGAACATGACGAATGCTAGATACATCATCACAAGGGCAAGGAGAAAATCTGGCACCGCCAGACCGATGAATCCGAAGAAAGTGAATGTGTGGTCCCAGATGGAGTACTGCTGGACTGCGCTGAAGATACCGATAGGTATTGCGACAATCCAAATGAACACCACTGTTACCAACGCCAGAATCATGGTGAGAATGAGACGTTCACCAATCACATCATTGACAGGAAGCCCGAATTCAAACGAATAGCCCAGGTTACCATGAGCAATCTGGTTAATCCATTTGCCGTATTGAACGTACAGCGGCTTGTTGATGCCATAAAACTCCCGCAGGTTGTCCGCCTCATCCGCCAATACTATGCTGCCCGTGTTTTGTAATTGAGCTATGTATGATGTTACATAATCACCAGGCGGCAGATTAATTATGAAAAACGAGATAATGGAGACGGCCCAAATAGCCATGACGGCGTAGAGGGCACGGCGCAAGAGATAATTTAACACTGGTCAGTCATTATATTTGCTGGCAAGATATGCCAATTCTGGGCAGGCGCTGCCCTTGGTTTGAACACGTATGAACGCGCGCCCCCCCCCGATAAGGAACTGGGGAGGGGGCGCTCGTTACTCGACTCTTCGATTCCAGATTTAGTTAGCCCTACCGCTCTATCCACCACGTCTCCGGGAATCCATTCCCTGAGGTCTGTGCGTGGTATGAGAAGGGCAGAGGATTCGGGATGTTATGCACGCTCCTCTTTATGATCGCCGTGTAGGTGGGCTTGTTCATGACTGTGGTAATGGGGTTAACCATCTCACAGTTGATCTCAACTACCCTACGTGCGATCTCGAGGTATCTTTCTCCATCACTGGTGGAGATACCTTCAGTGTAGAGTATCTGCTGCGCGCTAACGAAGGAAGAGACTGGCTCACGACCGGCGGTTCCACCGCTATCGTACCATTCCATCCCTAACCTGTCGGGGTTTCCACCACCAGCGACAGCAAGAAGATGCTGAGGCGTAATCAGAACAGCGTCTCGTCCTGACGACTCCCAGATGCTGATCAGCGTTTGGTTATTCTGGCCTCTTGTGCTGGCCAGGCTCCGCTCCAGGGAGTCCACGCGAGCGTGGATGCCGATGTTTTTCTTCCAGTGTTGCGCGATCATTTCGCTCATACCAGGGTAATCCTCGAACGAGGCCACGATCGCGGTTATTGGTAGGGTCAGCCGAGCTCCACTGGGCATCAGCCGGTAGCCTTCACTGTCCTTCTTGTCCAGCCCAAGACCGTCAAGAATCGCGTTCGCCATGTCTGGGTCTAGCCGGAC
>JASLRP010000016.1 GCA_030743915.1 SAR202 cluster bacterium
GCGGGGCCGCTGACCATGCTGAACAGTCCTCGATACGAACCCCTTCTCAGGGCGGCGATGGCCGCCTCCTTGCTTCGGACACCGGGGCGCAAATCCATGACCGTCGCAGGCTCCGAGTCGATGGGCATGGCAAGCAGGTCGTATTTTTCCAGCGCGTCCAGCGTCTGCTTGCGCACCAACGTCCTGAGCTTCTGAGCCTTGTAGTAGATTTGGGACGGAATCAACTCGCCCGTCGTGAAGGCGATGCGGGTGTTGTGGTGGAAGTCCTGGGGCTGCTCTCGAAGCCACTCCGGTCGCAGGCTGGTGCGCTCCACCGAGCTTATGATTCGGCTTGCGATGCCCGACACCGGAGCCAATGGCAGGGACACCTCCTCCACCTCGGCGCCCAGACCCGCCAGCAGTTGAGCAGCGTCCAGAATCGCCTGACGCACAGGCTCGGTGATCCCCAGCACGTCCGGGTCAAGGAATTCCTTGACCAGCCCAATCTTCAATCCGGTCATGTCTCCGGTGAGCGCGGCGCGATAATCAGGAACCGGAACGTCCCAAGTCCACGGGTCTCTTGGGTCCCGTCCTGCAATGGCTCCCAGCGTCACGGCGCAGTCCTCGACGGTCCGGGATATGGGGCCTATGGTGTCCAGAGACCACGACGCGCCATCCACTCCAAACCTGCTCACCCGACCCCACGACGGCCTGATGCCCACCAGCCCGCAATTGGCCGCCGGGCCGCGCACGCTGCCTCCGGTGTCCTCGCCCAGAGACGTGGCGCACATGAACGACGCCGTCGCCGCTCCGGAGCCTGTGCTGGACGTGCCGGGGTTGCGCTCCAGGTCCCACGGATTGCGGGTGACACCAAATGCCGAGGTTATGGGGTCTCCCATAGCGAACTCGGTCATGTTCAGCTTGCCCAGGATAATCGCGCCTGCGTTCTTGAGTCCGTCCACAACCGCCGCGTCCGTGTCGGGCACGAAATCGGACCGAATCTTGGAGGCGTCGGTGGTGCGGATTCCTGCGGTGTGAATCTGGTCTTTGACGCCCACGGGGACTCCGTGGAGCGGGCCTCTGTTGTGTCCAGAGGCGATGTCAGACTCGGCCTGTCGAGCCTCGGTCAACGCTTCGTCTGCCAGCACGGTGATGTAGGCGTTCAGCTTCGGATTGACCTGCGTGATGCGCTCCAGGTAGGCATCCACAGCTTCGACGGGCGAAACGTCCTTGTCTCTGATTTTCGAGGCTAATTCGGTTGCTGACAGGAAAACAAGCTCCTGATTGCTCATGACTGCGCCTCCCCATTCTGAAAGATGATGGCCAGCGGCTCGACGGCGTTCAGTCCCTCCACGTCAACACTGTCCATCGCCTCGATGATGGCGTTCAGGCTGTAGTTCACGTCGGCAATGTCCGAGTCTGGAATCTCCAGACCCACGGCCTTTGCCAACGCGCGAATCTCATCGTTGTTCAGTTCGGGCATGACTTGCTCCTGTTCGTCTCGTTGCTGAGCCGATTATAGGACATTCAGGAAACGCACGCATTGACCTCCATCCGATGCTGAAATACCATCTCCCTGACACCTGAAAACCTGATACCTAAATAACCTAAGGAAGTAACCATGCCAAGCAAGCCACTAATGGAATTCGGATACAACCCGCCGTCGGGAGAGCGCGGCTACGAGACCATCCGGCCCCGCGAGTACATGGGCGACCTGCACCGCGCTTTGGACGTTGCCTCCCAGAGCTTTCAGTCGCTATGGACGTCGGACCACCTGAACTACACGACCGAGTGGCGACTGGAGTGCTGGACGCTGCTGACCTGGATGGCCGCCCGCTACCCTGGGCCTCAACTGGGCACGGTGGTGATGAGCAACTCCTTCCGCAGTCCGTCGCTCATGGCGAAGATGGCCGCCAGCATCCAGCACCTGACCTATGACCGGCTCATCCTGGGATACGGCGCCGGATGGTACGAGCCGGAGTATCGCTCCTACGGTTTCGACTACCCCTCAGCAGGAACCCGAATCGACATGCTGGACGAGGGAGTCCGCGTCATGAAGGCCATGTGGACCGACAGTCCGGCCAATTTCAGCGGCGAGTATTACCACGTCGATAACGTCCACTGCGAGCCGCGTCCCGATCCTCTGCCCATCCTGATGCTGGGAGGCGGAGGCGAGCGTCGCACCCTGCGCGTGGTGGCAGAACACGCCGACTGGTGGAACGACGTGATGCGCCCTGTTGACCAGCTTCAACGCAAGCTGGATGCGCTCAGGGGCCATTGCGAAGCGATTGGCCGAGACTACGACAGCATCCGCAAGACGCTGGCCCCGCGATTCTACCTCCACCGCACCCACTCCAAGGCCCTGGAGATGGCAGGAGACAAGATGACCAGCGACCAACCGCCGATAGCCGGCGATCCAGTGTCCGTCACAGAGCAGTTGATGGAGCTTGTGGAGATGGGCTTCGACTTCTCCGTGGCGACCTTCCCCCAGTTCCAGGAGCTAGACGACATGAAGCTGTTCGTCAATGAGGTGATGCCGCACTTTAGCTAGTCGAATTGCGACCCTCGCCATGCTGAGAGGAGCGAAGGGTCTGGTCGTCTCGGGAACAACTGTGATCTACGGGCGACCAGACCCTTCGGCTGCGGCCTCAGGGTGGCAAGTTGCCTGAAAACCCGATACCTGACCGTCTGAAACCCCGCCTAAAGAATCCTATCCAGCCCGCGGGCGATGAGGTCTTCTCTTAGCTCTCCGATGCGTCGGTACTGCACGACGCCATCTCCGTCTATGAACACGCTCATTGGGAGGCCCACCACTCCGTACATGCGAGACACGTCTCCTGTGCTGTCGAGGGCTATTGGGAATCCCAGATCGAACGATTCCAGGAAGCTGAGGATTTCATCCTCTGTTTCGCCCATGTTCACCGCGAGAACTATCAGGCCATCATCGGAGTGATCTCGGGCCACGGAGTCCAGGAGGGGAAGCTCACGGACGCATGGGGCGCACCACGTGGACCAGAAATTCACGATCACGCCCTTTCCCCGCAACCCTTCCAATCCAATAGTGTCACCTCCAACTAGAGGAATGTCGAACGCGGGCGCATCGTCCCCTACAAAAACGCCGAACTCGGCTCCCGGCATGCCGCCTGAGCATGCAAGCGTCGATCCCAAAAGCAGGCACAGACCTACCAGAGAGATCGAGATGCCTGCCGAGAGGAGGCGGAATTTCGGAGTCCCTAGAACAGGCAGCATAGGCCCTCTGCGTAGAACAGCAAGGCATACACCCGCTGAGGGTTGGTCCCTTTGATTTCCAGAGCCACCCAGTATTCCCGGGCCAATCCAAGGTATGTGCCGTCTGGCCCTTCAAGAAGGGTATATTCGAAGCCCTGGGTATCTTCGGGTTCGGATTCCAAGACAGTCCAGCCTTCGCTGACCCTTTGAGCCGACTGGGCATGAATCCACTTCGACGCAGTGTAATCGGACTTGAACTGGAGCACCAATTCGGAGTCGATGTCATCGAAACCGGTAGAATCTTCCCACGGGAATTCCCGCGCTTTGGCTCGGAGAGCCTCCACCTCGTCTATCGTTGGTGGAATGACGTTGGCGCTGACAACACCCTTTGGACCTGCCTCGACGGTTGTCAGTCCTGTAGCGGCAATGCTTTCGTCGGTCAGAATGCTCTCTGCTGCGCTGTCATCATAAGCGGTCATGTCCGCTTCCAATCGAGTCAAAAGATCCTGAGACCACCCCGTGCCAATGAAACGATGGCGTTCCTGTCCATCGGGGTCAACCACCACGACCAGGGGTGTGTGTTCGAAGTGTCCTAGATTCTCGATTCCTCGCGCAGGTTTATAGATCATTCCGTAGGCGTCAGCCACGGAGTCGGTTTCACTCTGCGTTCCGGTAAGCCACAACCAGCCAGGGACGTCACCTCCCACATTCTGACTATAGGATTTCAGCGCGTCCACGGTGTCTCGCTTGGGATCGAAGCTGATGGATACGAGCTGGGCAGCGGCGCCCGAACTATCGCCCAGGCCGTTCTGGACCATTTTCATCTCAGCGGTCAATGCGGGACACACCGTCATGCAACTGGTGTATATCCAGTCGATGACCAGCCACTTGCCCTGAAGGCTCTGGAGGCTCACCAAGTTCGCATTCTGGTCCTGTAACGTGAAGCCGGGAGCCGGGCTGTCTCCGGGTGAATAAAGGAATCCTGGAACGACCTTGCGATCGGGGTTTTCGGTGGCAATCGAACTCTTGGCGCTGACCGGAGCCGCTGATTCCCCGGAGTCCCAGGGCTGTAACGCTATGACCGCCATCGCCACCACCACGCCTGTGACGATCATCAGCACGAATACCATGCCTACTGGCATTTGATATGTCTTTGCCCACCGCATTCAGCGCCTCCCCCGGATACGTTCTTGTGCCCCTCCATTTAGATCAATACGGTCCGATTGATTTCACCAAGCATTTCATAAAATCAGTGAGGAAGTCATGAATCAGCGCCGTCGAGCGTGCGCTGTTCGTCAGCGACTGGAGCGCTTCGCGCTTGTGGGTCGCCAGTAGAGAGTCGCAAGGCTGAGAGTTTCACTCATCAGTCGTATGGGTTAAATAAGTAGTGTCCGTAGTGGGCGGGCAGAGCGCGAATTGGAGGAGCGCGAAGGACCCCAAGTTCTTGCGCGCTGCATGTGGCGGGTTGAGGAATCTGGTGGTCGTTTCGGATGTGGTGGGCGTGAGCCTCGATGAGTGACATCGTTCCGGCGTTGCTCGCCATGATTCTGTTCATTATCACATTGACTACTGTCGCTTCCACGGTGATCACATCCGCTGATGAAGTGCGTCACGCCATGGAAATCCAGGAGGATCGCACTCTTCCCCAAGTCGATACTGAGATCAACACCTTCTCAAATCCCATTGCCCTCCTTGCAAGCTCCACCATCGAATTGACTCTTCAGAACTTGGGAAACACCGTGCTTGCTGACTTCTCCCACTGGGATGTCATTGCCGAGATACAGCAGGCTACGTCCACCGCAAACGCGTATCTCTCCTACACCACAAGCACAACTCCCAACGCCAACGAATGGACCTTGCTGGGAATCTACAATAACGCATCCTCAACTCCGAGAGTAATCGAATCCTTCGGTCCCGGAATTCTCGACCCCGGTGAAAGCATGGTGGCGCTGCTGAATCCTTCGCCGTCTGTCGTGACGGACACCTACGACCGGGTAACTTTCGTGACTCCCAACGGTGTCACCGCTAAGGTGATATTCAGGATTTTGCCGAGTCTGTTGTACGTATTGGATGCCACGGACGCTACAGTGTACGTTTATGAACCCGATGGAACCCTCTACGATACCCAATTTTTGGATAACGACAACGGCGACGCCAGAGGCATAACGACGAACCAGGGTTTCTGGACCACCGACTACACAGATGATTTGATTTACCATTATTCAGAGGCTTTTTCTCCGACGGCCACGACAACTCAGGAAGCCTCAAATCAGAGCAGTTCTGGCATCACTACCGATGGAAACAGCATCTGGATTGTGGAGGACACTAATGACCGCCACATGTTCGAATACGACATGAGCGGCAACTACATCACAAAAGTGACTCTGGACAATGCGAATCGTGACTCGACCGGCGTAACCACCGACGGGACCAATATCTGGACGGTGGACGAGAACGACGACACGGTCTACAAGTACGATATGACTGGCACGCTCGTTGACAGCTTCGCTCTCACTGCCGCCAACGCCGATGGCTTCGGTATCACCACAGACGGAACGAACATCTGGGTTGTGGATGTTGTGGATGCGGCGGTGTACAAATACGACATGGCAGGCGTTTTCGACTCAAGCTTCAACCTCACCGCTGTGAATGCTGATCCTCAAGGGATCACTGTGATTCCAAGATAACTCGACCTGTCCTTCCAGGCCTTCACAGAGATTTGCGAAATTCGTCTGTGCGTGCCTGCCACTTGGCAGCTTTCGTGTGCCTACTGCCTCGATATAGGTGCAATCCTGCGAGTCTGCCAGATTCTGGCATTCTACAATATCAGTAACGGCAGGAATCTACCTCGGATGTGGTGATCCGAGGCCATCATGGTTACAACACTGAGCGCGACATGATGGTTCCGACAGATTCTTGCAGCAGAGCGACGCGGTGGCGTGGGGATGGGTGGTCGGGCTCTATGAGTTCTATTGTGGGTTTCATGCTGATGTTCACGGCTATGCTGACTATCATTTTCGGCATGGGTGGACAGATGATGGACACATTCAACGAAATCACCAATTCCTGGTTTGTGCACCAGGAACGGTCGAATGAGCATTTGGATACGAAGATCACGCGCGCTGATAATATCCCTGTGACAGCAGTGACATATGTCCAATTGACCTGGAAAAATGAAGGCAATGTTTCGTTGTCGCAATTCGATGACTGGGATGTCATAGTCGAGGTCGACGAGGACCCTGGTATCGATATCAAGCGCCTTACGTATGCCACCAGCACTCCTCTCGGGGAGAATGAATGGACGGTGCAGGGGATGTACCTCGACGCGAGCACGCTAACAGGGGAGATTACGGACCTGGGCGTGTTCAACCCAGACGAAGAGATGGTGGCGCTCGCGAACCCGTTTCCAGCAGTCACGAAGAACACTTACCACAGAATGAGATTCACGACTCCGAACGGGTATTCGGCCAGCGTGATCTTCTATTCAATATCACCAAACCTGTTCCTGCACTCTGAAACCACAGTAGTGGGAACAACAACCTTCCGAAATTTGGAAGACGGCAACACAGCCGACGGCACGGCGACGACCACCTCTGTCACGTTCGCGCCAGGCCAAACCGGGCGAGTCCGGCCCTCCCAATACGATGGCAAGTTTCTATACCCTCTGGACAGCATCGCGGCCCTTAGCAGGGCGACCTGGGATATGACGTACAGGGTGAAACACAATGGAGGCGGATTCACATGGTTTGTGAACGCTTTCGATATCAGTCTAATACTACAGCCGCACTTCTAGTGTAAGTATTTTCAAACG
>JASLRP010000017.1 GCA_030743915.1 SAR202 cluster bacterium
ACCCTATTGGATATGGCATGCCCAAAAACGCCGCTGCCCTGTTCATGAACGGTCCGGCCTGGCGCGTGAACAAGGGTCGGTCGGTTGCTGAGTTTTCCCGTGAAAATCCTCTGCTGAGCGGCCTGATGATCGGGTCCGAAAGGATTACCGGCGCCACTGCTCTGGCGTCCATTCCTATGGGGCGAGGCGAGGTCATAATGTTCGGGTTCAGGCCACATTTCCGTGCGCAGGCGCGTGGGACCTACAAATTGTTTTTCAATGCCATCTACTCCAGCGTCTTGAGTTGAACGCGAAAGGGACTTGATATGACCACAACCCTGATCCGAGGCAAGCAAGTCGTGGCCCGCATAACTGGCCCTTCCACCGCGGACGTAATCAACGACGGCGCGGTCGTCCAGCGCGATGGAGAGATTGTCGAAATCGGGGATTACGCCGATCTGAAATCCAGATATGAAATTGACGAGGAGATCGGCTCTTCCAACCAGGTGGTCATCCCAGGCCTCATAAACGCACATCATCATGTCGGTCTCACACCATTCCAGCTAGGAGCTTTAGACGCTCCGCTGGAGGCCTGGATCATCTCTCGATGGGCCATGCGGGATGTTGATCCTTACCTGGACACGCTGTACTGCGCCATACAGATGATCGAGTCAGGCATCACCACGGTGATGCACAATCACATGGCCGCCAGACTGCCGGCAGACGTTGGGTTGTTCGACGCAGCGTCTCAGGTCGTTGACGCGTACGAAGACTCCGGAATGCGCGTGGCGTTCTCCCTTTCCCATCGCGACCAGAACCACCTCGTTTATGAGGACGATGAAAAATTCTTTGCCACCCTGCCCTCCGAACTGGCCGATAGTGTTCGAGATTACCTGAACGCCCGGCCCATCACTCTGGAGGACTACCTCACCGCAAATGCGGAACTGCTGGACAAAAAGCAGTCGGACAGGACCAACATATTCATCAGCCCTCACAACGTTCACTGGTGCTCCGATGACATGCTGAGAGCGATGAGTGATTTCGCTCGCCGGTATGACACAGGTCTGCACATCCATCTCCAGGAAACGATCTACCAGAAGATGTACGGCAGCCGCCACTGGAGCAAGACTCCGCTGGGCCATTTGCTTGAACTAGGTGTGCTTGGCCCCGAGGTATCCTGCGCCCACGGCGTCTGGCTCACGGCGTCTGACATAGACATCCTCGCTGAAACAGGGACGGCTATTTGCCACAACCCAAGTTCCAATCTCCGGCTCAAAAGCGGCGTCGCTCCTCTCAACAGACTTATGGACAAGAACGTGACGGTCGCCATCGGAATCGACGAGGCGGGCATCAACGACGACAACGACATCCTCCAGGAGATGCGCCTGGCCCAGAAGATTCACCGAGAGCCGGGTATCTCCTCCAGGACTCCCACATCTCACCAAGTATTCGAGTTGAACACAGTGAATGGCTCGAAAGTGACGTTCTTCGAGGATCAAATTGGCACTCTGGAACCCGGAAAGCGGGCCGATATGGTCCTGCTGAACATGGACCGAATTGAGGAGCCATACCTCCATCCCGACACAGATATCGTTGACGCTCTGGTGTTCCGAGGTAAAGGGTTAGACGTTGACACCGTGGTGGTCAACGGCGAAGTGCTGTTGCGAAACGGTGTCTTCGAGCATCTCGACAAAGCCGATGTTACCGCTCGATTCAAAGAGTCGTTGGCTCGCCCTCTCAGCGAGCGTGAAATCAACCGCGGCGCCCTGTCACGTCAGTTGATGCCCAGCATCGAGAAATGGTTCGCCGATTGGCCTTTGGAAACCGGCGAGACTCACTACACATACAACCTCTCGGACTGATCGGCATCGGTCAGCTTGGATCAGGTTGGCTGGCCTGTTGTTTGGCGCGAGCCTCTTCTTCAGGAGCTTTGATGCTTCTGAAGGTCATAAGCAGCGCCGCGTTATAGACCAGTTTGATGATACTGCCAGCTATCATCGGCGCCCCAAGAAATGTGGTTTGAGCTACCAAACCGGCCATGCCCGGACTGACCGTTTGAGCGAATGTGCGCCCAAGATTCGTCATCCCCGCCATGGCTGTGCGAGCCTCCGGCGGCACAATGGCCATCGAATATGACTGACGAGTCGGAACGTCCATTTCGTTGGACAACTCTCGAAGCATGAAGAATCCAACGGCAAACCACAGGTTGCCCGTCAGGGCCATCAGGATCATTAGGATGTTCGACACGCCCTGCGTGTACGCCATCGTGGCTATCAGGCCGATCTTGCGCGCCAGAGGCGTGGCCAGCGCCAGTGATATGCTGTTCAATATCTGACCCGCGAAGAATATCCCCGCAATCGTTTCCAGGCTGACGCCGAATCTGGTCGTGAACCAGAACGAAATGAACCCGTTGACCATGAATCCGCCCCCGAGCGCGTCCATCGAGAAGAGCGCCGTGAGCCGGAACATGATTCCCCGAGTTCCGGGCGGCAACTCTTGATTGGCTCCTTCGTTTGGCTCCCTCCGACGTTCGGCCAAAGGAGTCAATAGCCAGTAAACGCCTAAACCCGAGAACGCGACTCCAGAGTACGCCCAGAACATCGCCCTGAAAGAATCAACTTCACCGATGCCGAACCACTGTTGCAATATCGCCGGGACCGCGATCAACAGCGATCCGATTGCCTTTGTGAATCTCCCAATGAGGTTGTACCAAGAGAACGCAGCCGTCCGGCCTTCAGCCTCGACTGTCTGCGCCAGAATTGCCATATCCAGCGACAAAAACGCGGTGCGGTCGCCGCCAGTAGAAGTGGTCATCGCGATCAGAGAGATCAGCGCCAGGGTCGTAACATTCGACGCAAAGGGGTATAGGATGCCTCCAATGCCCATCAGCACGGCCATGACCATGAGCATGCGTTTTCTGCCGATTGTGTCCCCGCGCCAACTGGCGATGGCGTTGGAGAGCGTCCCGCCGCCCATGATTGCGCTGAAAACAAGCCCGGCCTGGAAAACGCTGAAGTCGAGCAGGCTGAGATATACGCCCAGGAACACGCTCAGAAATCCGTAATCCAGCGACCTCAACGCAGAGGCGGCGATCACAACGGCTCCGTCCCTGCCAACGGAAGGCATGAGACGGGTCGAGAAACGACTGGTCACTCAGCGAGTCCTTCTGCGCCGAGGGCGCAAGAATCGACGAATTGGACCTTGCCAACGATTCCGGAAGTTATTCTGACAGCCTTTCGAGAATGTCTGTCAGCCGGGACGCGCGGGCATCGGCGTCTTCCAGTCGTTCCTTGTCCCTGTCCACGACCTCCTGCGGCGCCTTGGAAAGGAACTGCTCGTTGGAGAGGCGGCCCGATATCTTGCGGCGATAGCTGGTCAACTCGTTAAGCTCGTCCTTCAATCTGCTCTTCTCTTCCTCGATGTCCACCAGGTCTCCGATGGACATTGAGAGCGTGCCAGCCGTTATCACCTGGGCGGCTTCGTTGCCTGCGCTGCCTGAACCGTTGGTCTCAGAAGTGAGCGACAACGTGATTCCTGACTCAGACTCGATGAACGGCGTGGAGTCTGCAAAAACTCCCAGATACTGTTCGGACGTGTTGATTCTGGCGGGGATCTTCTCGTTGTTTTGAATTCGGAACATGGCCCGGACGTTCCGCGCGGCCCGCGTGAGTTCGACGACGGCGTCAAGCTCTTGCTCGGCGTCGTCGTCGAATTTTGTTGAGTCTGGATTCGGATATTCTGCCACGACAAGGGCCTCAAATTTGTCGCCTTGATGGGGCAGGATTTTGCCGAGCGCTTGCCAAATCTCCTCGGTCACGAACGGCAAGAACGGATGCAGGAGTCTCAAAACACGCTCCAGCACATGGGCCAGCACCGGCAATGGCGAAGGCGACTCCTCTGCCCTGATGCGAATCTTGGACATTTCGATGTACCAATCGCAATACTCGTTCCACAAGAAATCATGCACCACGGTCTGAGCTTCGCCGAATTGGTATTCCTGCATGTGCTGGTCAACCTGTTGGGCAACCTTGTTCAGACGGCTGACTATCCAACGGTCCTCGCGATGCTCAAGGTCTGAAACCTCCTCCCAACCCTCAAGAGAATCCGCCTTTTCGAGGTTTGACATTACGTAGCGGGACGCGTTCCAGAGCTTGTTGGCAAAATTCCGGCTGGCCTCCAGTTTGCCCTCGTTCATTCGCATGTTGTTGCCTGGAGCGGTTCCGGTGGTCAGAGCGAACCTGACCGCGTCAGCGCCGTACAGGTCGATGATTTCCAACGGGTCGAGGACGTTGCCTCTGACTTTGCTCATCTTAACGCCGGAGGGGTCCAGCACCATTCCGTGAAGGTAAACTGTGTGGAACGGCTCCTCTTGCATGTTGAACAATCCACTGAAGATCATCCGCGCCACCCAGAAAAACAGGATGTCGTGGCCAGTCTCCATGACGGCTGTTGGGTAAAAGTAGTCTAGGTCTTCGGTCTGTTCTGGCCACCCCAGGGTTGAATGAGTCCAGAGCGCAGAGCTGAACCAGGTGTCCAAGACGTCAAGGTCACGATGGAGACTTGACGACGCGCATTTTGGGCATTTGGTCGGGTCTTCCATCTCCACGATGTGCTCGCCGCATTCGTCGCAGTACCAGACGGGTATGCGGTGGCCCCACCAGAGTTGGCGGCTGATGCACCAGTCTCGAATGTTGTCGAGCCAGTTGAAATATATCTTGTCGAACCGCTCAGGCACGATCCGAATGCGGCCTTCGTCCACTGACGCTCTCGCCGGCTTGGCCAGCGGTTCCATGCGGACATACCACTGCTCAGACACCAATGGCTCGACGATTTCGTCGCAACGCTCGCAGTGTCCCACGGAGTGGCTATACGGCTCAATTGTTTCCAGGACCAGTTCTCTGTCCAACTGGTCAACGATGGCTTGACGAGCTTCCAGCCTGTCTTGACCTTCGTATGACCCGGCGTTTTCGTTCAGCGTTCCGTCGTTGTTGAGAATGTTGATGAATGCCAGACTGTGGCGTTGGCCGATATCGAAGTCCGCCGGATCGTGTCCTGGTGTGACTTTCAGGGCGCCGGTGCCGAACTCCATATCCACAGCTTCGTCGCCGATGACGGGAATCAGTCGATCGACGATCGGCAGTTTGACGTTTTTGCCGATCAGATGGCTGAACCGCTCGTCATTGGGATTTACTGCCACGGCCGTGTCGCCCAGCATCGTTTCTGGGCGGGTCGTGGCAATCGTCACATGTCCACTGCCGTCCTCCAACGGGTACTTGAGATAGTAGAAACTCGACTGCTCTCCTCGGAACTTGACCTCAAGATCGGACAGGGCGGTGCGACATCGGGAACACCAGTTTGTGATCCGATTTCCCTTGTAGATCAGCCCTTTTTTGTACATATTGACGAACGTCGTGCGCACTGCGAGGCTCGGAATGCCGTCCAGCGTAAACTTTCGACGCGTCCAATCGCACGAAGCCCCGAGCCTTCGCAACTGGGTGTAGATTCGGTCTCCGTAGTCGTCAACCCAACTCCAAACGCGCTCGACGAACTTGTCACGTCCCAGGTCATGACGAGTAATGCCGTCGGATGCCAAGAGCCTCTCAACAACGACCTGAGTGGCGATTCCAGCGTGGTCGGTGCCTGGCAAATAGAGCGTAGGCTCTCCGTGCATCCGGTGCCAGCGCACCATCAAATCTTCGAGCGCGACCGTCAGGGCATGCCCCATGTGCAGTTCCCCGGTGACGTTGGGAGGAGGCATGATGAGGGTGAATGGCTTCTTCGACTTGTCGATCTCAGGCGTGAAATATCCGCCCTCGTTCCAAAAATCGTATATCCGTCCCTCGACCGCGCCCGGTTCGTAGGCTCTTGGAATCTCTCTTGGTTGGTCCGTCTGGGTCATAGTGTCCTCGGCAAAAAGTTCGAGCATTCAAGAATGGTTAATTCTAGTCGGCACTTGGGATGAGCGTCAACGGCGACGGCGCTGATGTATTATGGTTGGAGCATGACGCGACTTCGCCAAATCGGACTGGGGCCATCCATCGGAATCGCCACGACACTGGCGGCGCTGGGACTGTATCTGTTGACCGTCGCTCCAACTCTGAGTTGGGGGTGGCGTGATATCGGAGTGGACGGTGGCGACCTCCTGGCTGCGGCTTACAATCTTGGAGTGCCCCACCCCTCCGGCTATCCGACGTTCATGCTACTGCTCAAGGGATTTGGCACATTGTTTCCGGTGGGCGACTTTGCATTCAGGGGTAATTTGCTTTCGGCTCTTATGGGTGCCAGCTCGTCTGGTTTTCTGTACTGGTTCGTCTATCGGATTTCATCCAGGCTTGAAACCGGTCTGCCTGTCGTCATCAGAGCGCTGGCGTCATCGTTCGCGGCGCTCACATTCGCGACAGCCCCGTTGTTTTGGTCACAGGCGGTCATCACCGAGGTCTATACGCTCAACGCTTTTTTTGTCGGCGCGTTGTGCGTTGAGGCAAGTTATCTCACTGACACGAGACCGGCCAATCGAAACCTGATATTGGCTACTGGTTTAACTCTCGGTTTGGGTATGGGGAACCACTTAACGCTCCTGGCAATCGCGGTCCCTCTGGGCGTCTGGGTGACGATACGGAGGAGCGTGACAATATCATCTGCCGGGGGATTTGCCATCGGATTGCTGGTTGGCCTGTCGGTGTACGTGTATCTTCCGATCCGGGCCGGATCAGACCCGCTGGTCAACTGGGGCGATGCCGCGTCTTTGAGCGGATTGTACTGGGTTGTCAGCGGTCAAGCCTATCAGGATTTCGTGTTCGGAGTCCCAATTGAATCGCTTGGTCAGAAGTTGATCACATGGCTCGAGTTGGTGTTCGAGCAATTGAACCCGCTTGGCATATTCTTGGCCATCGGCGGGATATCGTCGCTCTTGAAGTCCGAGCGGTTGCTGTTGGGAGCTACGGGAGCCTCAGCGGCGGGGCTGCTAGCGTACAGTATTTTCTACAACACCTTCGATTCGCAGGTGCTCACGATTCCGGCGTTCTTCATCATTTCAGCATATTCCGGCATCGGGCTGTTCAACATTCTCGCGAGCGCCTCGCAGTGGGTAGATGAGCGATTCGATTCAGAACAACCAGAGTCACTGAAGCGACGCCTCCCGATCGGTGTTTTGATCTTGATAGCGTTCCTGACCGTGCCCGCAATCGCCGTCTATCTCAACTACGAGTCGCAAGACCGAAGCGAGGACCGGCGAGCGTCAGAGTATGCCGAGCGTTTATTGGAATCCGTGCCGCCGGGCGCAGTTGTCTTGAGCGACACAGAGGACCGCGTGTTCGCACTGTGGTACTACGGTTTCGTAGAAGAACGAGACAACCCAGGCATCATACCTGTGTCATCTAGACTCCTCCAATTCGATTGGTACTGGAACAGCCTTGTGGAACGGCATCCCGACATCTTCCCGCAAGAGATGCCGGAAGATGTGGCCGACGCGCTGGTGACTATCGTCGAGTCGGCCAGTGACGAACCAGGAGTGTATTTCACATTCTTCCACCCGTTTTTGGCAGACAACTTTGTGCTTGTTTCAGAGGTCTCCGATCTCTATCAAGCGGCACCCAAGTGATCGAGTCACACACTACGCCAGTTGACCGCGCTGAGCACACCGCATAAACTCACCAATGCTCAGGACTCTGCGCGAACGCAGTAACAGGGAGATGAAATGACCGAATCAACCTCGATGGAATACGGCCCCGTCCAACCGGAGGAGACCCAACCACTGTGGAAAATGATCGATCAGGCGCTGCACCGGTCGATGCAACCCGGATGGGCGGAGCATGTCGGTCAAGAGAACTTTCGCGCCATGAGGGTGAACGGAAAGCTGGCCGGGGGCATGGGCATCATGAACATGGGCCAGTGGTTCGGTGGTCGCACGATTCCCACTGCTGGAGTGACCGCGGTCGGTGTCGCTCCGGAGTTTCGAGGCGGGGGCGCTGCCTCTGCGCTGTTGAAAAGCGCGCTGGAGGAGATACACGAAAGCGGGACGCCGTTGTCGACTCTGTTTCCATCGACGCTGACGGTATATCGTCGATCGGGTTACGAGCGGGCAGGCGTGAGGATGGTGTACCAGCTGCCGACTCAGGAGATAAACGTTCGGTCTCGGGATCTCGATATCGTCGAAGCAGACGAGTCCCATCGCGAGGACATTTTTCTGACTTACAACGCCCGCGCCGAAGTCACATCCGGCAATCTGGACCGTCCCGCCTTAATGTGGGACCCGATCCTCGGGTTCGGTGGGAGGCAGGTATTCACGTACCTGATCACCAATAACGGCGAAACCGAAGGTTACGCCATCTTTCAGCAGTCCAGGGGCGCGAACCACATCAGGGTCCGAGACCTGTGCGTTCTGACCCAAGGGGCCGCCTTGCGCCTGCTCAGATTCTTCGCTGATCACCGCTCCACTATCGACACGGTGTCTTGGAACGGGGCGCCGGCAGACCCGCTTGTGCATCTCTTGGGTGAACAGATCGCTCAACCAACTGTGACAACAGATTGGGTCCTACGAATCATCGATGTCCAGGCCGCTCTGTCACAAAGAGGGTATCCTCGAAACTACGAGGGCGACCTCCACATCTCAGTTGATGACGATCTGTTGCCCTGGAACGACGGCAATTTCGTTCTCAAAGTCGCTGCAGGCAGGGGCGAGGTTTACAAGGGCGGGCGTGGCGATCTGAAGATCGGCATTCGTGGCCTTGCTTCGTTGTTCTCAGGCCACCTGACGCCCTCGGAAATCAAAACATTCGGTGGCCTGGAAGGCGCCGACACCGCGATGGCTGATGCAACCGCGATGTTCGCCAGTCCTCGCCCGTGGATGGCCGACCACTTCTAATCTGCCCGTGGCGGCATCAGGCTATACCCTGCCTGCGATGACGCTTCCCATGCGCGATGTGTCGGTTAGTTCTCCGCCATCTGCCACGATGTCTGCGGTGCGGTATCCTTCTGCCAGCACTCCCTCCACCGCTTGTTCGACGGCCGTCGCTTCTTCGTCCAGGCCCAACGATAGTCGGAGCATGGAAGCGGCGCTCAGAATCGTGCCAATCGGGTTCGCAATGCCTTTGCCTGCGATGTCTGGCGCTGAACCGTGGATCGGTTCGTAGAGACTGATCGGCCGCTTTTTCCGGCTGGTCGGATCGGGAAGACCGGCAAGACTGGCTGACGGAAGCATTCCCATCGACCCTGCCAGCACCGAGGCCTCGTCAGTAAGTATGTCTCCAAACATGTTTTCAGCGACGATGACATCGTAGTGGCTTGGGTTGCTAATGAGCTGCATCGCAGCAGCGTCAACCAGGACGTGCTCCAATTCGACGTCCGGGTAATCAGCGGATACTTCGACGGCAATCTCTCGCCATAGCCGCGAAGACTCCAGCACGTTGGCTTTGTCCACGGATGTGAGCAGTTTGCGACGGCCTCTTGCTAACTCGAAACCGACACGAAGTATTCGGTCGATCTCCTTCTCTGTGTACTTCAGAGTATCGACGCCACGCCTGCCCCTGGAGGTGTTCCATCGCTTCTTTGGAGGGGCGAAGTACAACCCGCCGGTGAGTTCCCGGACCACAATCATGTCCACGCCCTCGAGCAACTCGGGCTTGATCGGACTGGCATTAATCAGGGTGGGGTAAACTTTTACCGGACGCAGATTGGCGAACAAACCCATCTGTTTCCGAATCGCCAAAATGCCGTCCTCCGGCCTCACCTTCGCCTGGGGGTCGTCCCATTTCGGACCGCCCACTGCACCGAAAAGAACGGCGTCAGCGGCCTGGCACAACTCGATCGTCTCATCGGGCAAAGGCGTGCCTGTAGCGTCGATGGCCCCGCCTCCGACGATCCCATATCGAAGGTCAAAGCCGTGGCCAAACCGTCTGCCGACGGCCTCCAGCACCTTGATCGATTCTCCAATGACCTCTGGTCCAATGCCATCCCCTGGCAGGACTGTGATATTGAATTCCATGTCGAGCGCTCCTGGGTGTTTTTGTTTTGCAGAGTCTCTGATGCGGGGCGTATTATATGCGAAATCGACACACAACGCAGGCATTGAGGCGAGCAGATGACTGTAACGACCGAAGCGGTAATTATCGGCGGCGGAGTGATGGGGACCAGCATCCTCTACAACCTGGCATCGCGAGGGGCCAAATCTCTGGTGTTGTTGGAGCGCGACGTCCTGGGTTCTGGCTCCACGGGCCGGTCGTCCGGGGCTATCAGAATGCACTACTCCACCGAGGTCAACGCTCGGCTGGCCTGGGAGTCTCTGAAGATTTTTCAGAATTGGGACTCGATGATCGGAGGGGGCGACGCGGGTTTCGTCAACACCGGGTACATGGTGATTGTGCCCGACGACGCCAAAGACTCGTTCCGACAAAACATCGAGATGCAACAGAAAATCGGTATCGCCACAGAAATCGTGTCAATGCAGGAAGCGCGAGAATTGGCTCCAGCGTTCCAGCTAGAGGAGTCAGAAGCCTTCGCTTGGGAGTCCGAGTCTGGCCACGGCGATTCCTCGGGCACTGCGCTCGCCTACTCCACTCGATCCAGAGAAATGGGAGCCAGTGTCAAATTGGAATCACCTGCGACCCGAGTCGAAGTCACTGGCGGAAGAGTGACCGCGGTCGAGACCGCCGAAGAACGATACGAAACCGATGTCGCCGTGATCGCCACCGGCCCGTGGTCCAGCAGATTCCTGGCCCATCTCGATATCAACCTGCCCTTAAAGCCCACCCGCCATGAGGTGATTTTCCTCAGACGCACCACAGACGCGATCCCCAACCATCCGGGCAGCGCAGACATGAGCAACCTGATTTACTTTCGGCCCGAAGGCCCCGACCTCACGCTGGTCGGCAACGGCAACCGCGAAGAGGAAGCCGACCCCGACGCGTACAATCCAAGATCAACAACGGACTTCGTTCGGGATGTCT
>JASLRP010000018.1 GCA_030743915.1 SAR202 cluster bacterium
ACACCGGCTTGCCCGAGGCCGCAATCTAGGCAACTAGGGTTGCCTCGCCTCCAGTGATTTCGGACATGTGGACAGGGCCACTTGGCTCTGTCCATTTCATTTGCGCCCCGTGGTATTATTCTGTCCAGTACGCTGTCATTCTTGACTATCAGCACGATCAGGGCCGACACGGAGGTTACAAAATGTTCACAGGGATAGTGGAAGAGGTGGGGACCGTCCAGGAGATAACGCCCGGACACCTGACCATTGACGCCTCGACGGTAATGGATGACCTCAAAGTCAGCGACAGTATATGCGTCAACGGCACGTGCCTGACTGTAACCAAGATGGACTCGAAAAGCTTCTCTGTGGACACGGTGCCAGAGACGCTCAGGCGCACCAACCTGGGTGAACTATCCGCCGGAGACCTCACGAACCTGGAACGTCCGATGAAAGCCGATGGGCGGTTCGGCGGCCACATCGTTCAGGGTCATGTGGACGGAACGGGCACGGTCGAGAGTATGGAGCCAGATGGCGAGGCCATGATGGTCACATTCTCAGCCGAATCTTCAGTCATGAGATACGTGGTTGAGAAGGGTTTTGTGACTGTGGACGGCGCGAGCCTGACAGTAGTAAACTGTGACAGTCGCACCTTTAGCATCACCATAATCCCGTTCACGTGGGAACACACCGTATTCAAAACTCGAAAGGTAGGCGACACCGTCAACTTGGAAGCCGACGTCATCGCCAAGTATGTCGAACGACTGGCCACAGGCCCCCGATTGCCTGTGGATTTGGCAGACGAGCTATAAGAACCGCTGGGAGAGCAGACCGATGCCTGTATCCAAAATTGAGGATGCAATAGAAGACATCCGAGCAGGGAAGATGGTCATCATCGTTGACGATGAAGACCGCGAAAACGAAGGCGACCTGGCAATGTCCGCCGAGAAGATCACGCCCGAGGCCATAAACTTCATGGCGACCCACGGGCGAGGTCTCATCTGCGTCCCCATGCTTGGCCCTCGGTTGGAACAGCTTCGCTTGCCCATGATGACTCAGGACAACACTGCCCGCCTCAGCACTGCGTTCACGGTGTCTGTCGATGTGCTAAAAGGCGCGACGACAGGCATATCCGCCCACGACCGGGCCGCCACAATCCGGGCATTGATCGACCCCGAAACCCTCCCCGAAGACCTGGGCAAACCCGGCCACATCTTCCCTCTGCGTTATATGGAAGGCGGAGTCCTCAAACGCGCCGGCCAGACTGAGGCGTCTGTGGACCTTGCGCGGCTGGCAGGCCAATATCCTGCGGCTGTCATCTGCGAGGTGATGGCCGACGACGGCACGATGGCCAGAATGCCGACGCTGGAGCAATACTCCAAACAACACGACATCAAAATCGTCACAGTCGCAGACCTCATCACTTACCGCCGAGAACACGAAGCCCTCATCGAGAGGGCCGCCGAGGCGCGAGTTCCTACCGAGCACGGCGAATTCATGGCCGTCTCATACCGCAGCATTGTGGACGCCAACGAGCACATCGCGCTGGTTAAAGGCGAGATTAATCCCGATGAGCCAACGGTAGTCCGAGTGCATTCCGAATGCCTGACCGGAGACGTCTTCCACAGCATTAGATGCGATTGCGGCGACCAGGTGGGCTTGGCGCTCCAGACCATCCAGCAGTACCCAAACGGAGTGTTTCTGTACATGCGCCAGGAAGGTCGAGGCATCGGTATACACAACAAGCTCAAAGCCTACGCCCTTCAGGACGAGGGCATGGACACCGTGGAGGCCAACATAGCGCTGGGCTTCGCGCCAGACCCCAGACAGTACGGAGTTGGCGCTCAGATACTCAAAGACCTGGGCGTCAAGAAGATGCGACTACTGACCAACAATCCCCAAAAGCGAGTCGGCTTGGAGGCATTTGGACTAGAGATAGTCGAGCAGGTGCCGATCATTGCCCAGGTCACCGAGGAGAACAAACGCTACATGGAAACCAAGAGAACTCGCATGGGACATCTGCTGGATCCCGTTCCTATCGACAGCGCAGCGGAGGCAGGCGAATGACCCGTGAACTCCACGGCAGCCTCGATGGCTCCGGCCTGAGAGTCGGAATAATCGTCGCCACCTTCAATGATTTCATAACTTCCCGACTTCTCGATGGGGCGAAGTCGGCGCTCTCGGCGCACGGAGTGCGGGACGATGACGTCACTGTGGCGGCGGTCCCAGGCTCCTTCGAGATACCATTGGTGGCAAAAAAAATGGCCGAGTCTGACCGCTACGACGCCGTGATATGCCTCGGCGCGGTGATTCGCGGCGAGACCGACCATTACGAGCACGTCGCGGGCGAAGCCGCAAAAGGCATCGCCAACGTCTCGGTGTCCACCGGCGTGCCTGTGATTTTCGGCGTGCTGACTACGGACACGATGGAACAGGCGATCAATCGCGCTGGCGGCAAGTCGGGCAACAACGGCTACCACGCCGGAGTCGGAGCCGTCGAGATGGCGAACCTCATCCGCGCGCTCGACACCGCCTGACACTCAACGCCGTGGACCCAAGACTGGACCAGCTTGTGCGTAAGACTCTTGACGGCGACCGCCGTTCGCTGGCCCGGCTATTCACCCGCATCGAACGCAACGACCACGATCTCCGGAATGTCATGCGTCAGGTGCATCCGCACACTGGAAACACCTACTGTGTCGGAGTCACTGGGCCCCCCGGAGCAGGCAAAAGCACGCTGGTGGACGCTCTTGTCACCGTGGCGCGCAACAAAGGCCTGAAAGTCGGAGTTCTGGCTGTCGATCCCACAAGCCCTTTCAGCGGCGGCGCTGTTCTGGGCGACCGCATCCGAATGCAGAACCACTACCTGGACCGCGACGTGTTCATTCGAAGCCTCGCGACCAGAGGAGTCCACGGCGGACTCTCTCATGTCTCCAGCGCCGCGGTCCGTCTTCTGGACGCCGTGGGGAAAGACCTGGTGATCGTCGAGACTGTGGGCGTCGGTCAGACCGAGCTTGACATCATGGGCATAGCCGACACCGTTGTGGTGACGATGGTCCCCGAAGCCGGAGACGCAGTGCAGGCGATGAAGGCTGGACTCATGGAGATTGCAGATATCTACGTGGTCAACAAAGCCGACCGTGATGGAGCGCGCCAACTCGCGACCGCCATCCGGGGCATGCTCAGCCTCAACCCTCCCAGCGAGTCCAACTGGCAACCTCCAATCCTGCTCACTCAGGCCCACAAAGGCGAGGGCGTCGCAGAACTGTACAACGCCCTGGGAGAGCATCACACAATCCAGCAAGACGAAGACACACTTGATGATCGCCGCCGCCAGCGGAGACGACAGGAATTCACACAGGCAGTCACAGAGACGTTAACCGCAACTCTGACAAAGCTGATGAACTCCGACAGTCCGCTGTCCGACATTTTGAACAGGGTCGAATCCGGTGACCTGGACCCATACACCGCCGCGATGCAATCCATCCGGGATGGGAATCTGGCAACGAATCTGGGACAGGCGATTCCAGCGAACAGCGACGATAGCGACTGACCACGTTCCAGCAAAGCTCCGGGCTGACATGATTGCGGCCGGGCCAGGACAGATACAAAATGTTTTTGGGGATTGACCTTACCACCAAGCAAGAGAAGCCAACCGCCTGCGTCATTCTCGATGAGCAAGGCGCGCTGGTCAGCGTATCCAAGCTGTCCACCGATGATGAGATGGTCGCGTTGGCTCAAGCTCACAGTCCAACAATCATCGCCGTCGATTCTCCAATGGGCTTCCCCGAAGGCATGGACTGTCTGGAGGAGGAGCACGATTGCCAATCGGTCCACTCGTTCAAAGGGCGGGCCGGAGAGCGTGAGCTTCTCGCCGAAGGCATCGGTCTGTACCTGACCACCAAACGGTCGATCATCAAGCCGATGATCTATCGAGCCATCGGTTTGAAAAAGCGGTTCGAGGCTCTGGGGTC
>JASLRP010000019.1 GCA_030743915.1 SAR202 cluster bacterium
TGGCAATTGCCAACCTGACGATATAAAAGTTGGCGAGTTTTGACCTCGCAGTCTGTCACAATCACGAAACTGGATGAACGCCATCAAGCCTGAATCTCAGGCGGCGTCTTTCGCCTTGCGTACGGCCTTCAGTAGTTTTTCGTGATCAATGGCCTGCTCATCTCTCAAGTGGATGTAGTGTCCGCACTGGAGGCAGCGCATGAAGTTGCCGTAAACATCGCGATCGGCCTGCATATCTCCCTTGCACCTGGGGCAGGTTTTTAGGTTCAGCATCGCATTCGCCTCCACTCTGCTCGGTAGGTCGTGGTCGCGCTCCGAGCGTTGGAATACTTGCTTCATTCTTATTGTCCCAAAGAAGCAATGTGGAACCCGTGAGCATGGGTGAACAGGACATGAGAAATTTGTAGGAAAGCTGTGAACTCTCGACCTGCGACGTGGCATATTCTGCTTGGGAAGACGAGATCAGAGGTCTTCCAGTTCGTCGATGAGTTTCACCAGGGAATCGCGCCCGTCACCGAACAGCATCATCGTGTTATCCAGGTAGAACAGCTCGTTGTCGATGCCCGCGAAACCGGGGCTGAGACTGCGCTTGAGAACTAGAACGTGATCTGCCAGGTCAGCGTTCAAGATGGGCATTCCGTAGATGGGGCTGTCGGTCTGGTCCCGAGCGGCGGGGTTCACGACATCGTTCGCTCCGACCACAACAACGACATCGGTCTCGTCGAACTCGTTGTTGATCTGGTCCAGGTCGAATAGCTTTTCATAGGGAACATCGGCTTCGGCCAGCAAGACGTTCATGTGTCCGGGCATGCGTCCGGCTACCGGATGGATGGCATACCGCACCTCTGTCCCTCGGGACTCCATCAGGTCTCCCAATTCTTTCATCTGGTGTTGAGCCTGGGCCACGGCCAGACCGTACCCAGGGACGAAGATAGCGGAGTTGGCATAAGCCAGCACGATGGCCGCGTCCTCCGGAGTGACATTGCGGACGGCCCTCGACCCTCTGGGGCCTGCCTCGCCCTGGGATACAGACGCCCCGAAAGCTCCGAACATCACATCAACCAGCGAGCGGTTCATCGCTCTGGTCATGATCCGAGTCAGCACCAATCCGGCTGATCCAACCAGAGCGCCGGCGATGATCAGGATCACATTGTTCAGCACAAACCCCGCGCTTGCCGCCGCCAACCCCGAGTAGGAGTTCAGCAGCGATATCACTACCGGCATATCGGCGCCGCCTATGGGAATGACCAGCAGAATGCCCAGCAACAGACAGGCGACTCCCAGCACCGCGAACAATGGCAGATCAGGATTTATCACAAGGTAAATCATCAGGCCCACGATCCCGACGAAAATCCCGAGAGTGTAGGATTTCTGAAGCGGGAAGGTCACGGGCCTCGAACTCATTATTCCCTGGAGTTTGGCGAAAGCCACAGCGCTGCCGGAGGCTGTGACCAGTCCGATCAGCATTCCCAACACAATGGTCGTGGACACATCTGATGGAATCTCGGCGGATTCTGATGACAGCCTGACGAACTCAGAAGCGGCCACCAGCGCCGAGGCCCCGCCCCCCAGGCCATTGAAGGCGGCGACCAGTTGAGGCATATCGTTCATGCTTATGGACCGGGCCATCAACGCTCCCACGACGGAGCCTATCAACACCCCCACCACGATCATGCGGTAGGAGAGTATCTGCTGGTCGAAGAGCGTCACCACCACAGCGATGAACATGCCGAGAGACGCCAGTAAATTCCCGGTCCTGGCCGTGGCGGGCGACCCAAGACGCTTGAGGCCCAGGAAAAACAACGTTGCGCAGAGCAGATATACCGCCCCGACGACAATTCCAGAGTCGATGTCGTTCAGGTTCATCGTCGCGCGCTCTTGAACATCTCAAGCATGCGGTCAGTTACCATGAAACCTCCCACGACGTTCACAGTGGCGAGTATCACGGCCACCATGCCCAGGGCCGACGCGGTGGTGACATCTGGCTGCCCAGCAACTAGCAGCGCTCCGATCAGCGTCACGCCCGAAATTGCGTTGGCGCCGGACATTAGCGGCGTGTGCAGGGTTGGGGGCACCTTCGTTATCAACTCGTAGCCCACGAAAATAGCCAGCACGAAAACGTAGGATTCCGTGAGCAGTGCGCTGTCGAACATCGGGAAGTCTCCTTTGGGACGAGCCTTCAGCTGTCAGCTATCATCAAATAGCGTGGTCAGATTTGGAATATGAAAAATCAGCGCAAAACCTCTCCTTGATGGGTTATGCAGCAACTTCGGATAATTTCGTCGTCGAAGTCAAGACGAATCTCGCCATCGCGTATCATGAGCAACAGCAGGCTTGAGATATTGCGCGAATACATTTGGCTGGAATGGGTCGCCAT
>JASLRP010000020.1 GCA_030743915.1 SAR202 cluster bacterium
GTAGGGGATTTCATACATGCTAGCTTGGGCGAATTCCGCATTTGAGGCGCCGACCTCTTGGGCGTGCTCGATAGCTACTGACACTTCGGTCTCGCCTATGTCTATCCCTACGACTTTTCCCGGACCGACCGCTTGGGCCAGTCCGACGGTTATTGATCCGCGCCCACATCCGCAATCGAGCACCGACATCTGAGGTTTCAGATGCGGCAAGAAGAATCCTGCATGGCTGGCTGCCGTCCGTGCTGTGAATGCTTGAGCAGTCATGGTCGAGCCGTGGCTGTGCGCGTATGTTTCAGAATTTCCTGACGGTGTTTCTGTGCCTGTTGGGTTGTCTTTTGGCATGTCATTAATCTCCGATGTAGCGCATTCAACGCTCTCAGTGGAGGCACCTGGGTATTAACTCAGCCTTTGAGCACCCACTTGTCCACGCTCTTGCTTGTGGTCAGGCCCAGGTAGATGTCTCCCGATGAGTCCACCCAGAGGCCGTGGGCGTGGCGGATTTCCCACCGCGCCATCACAGCGCCTTCGCCGTCTCGGATTGTGACAACCGGGCCGCTATCGTCTGTCGCTTGCTCGCAGATGTAGAACACTCCATTGGCGTCTCGGGCGATGTCGTTTGGGCCTCCCATGCCGGTCCACATGCTGATGTATTCGCCCTCAGCAGTGAATATCTGCACTCGCCGGTTTGCTCTATCGCAGACGTATACCTTGCCGTCCGGGTCGATGAGCAGGCTGTGGGGCAGTTGGAATTGTCCGGGGCCGCCATTTCCAGGCTCGCCCCAGGAGTTTATCAACGCTCCTTCTGCGGAGAATCGATGCACGCGGGCGTTTCGGTATCCGTCGGAGACATAGACGTCGCCATTGGGGCCGTGGGCCATCTCGGTGGGGTAGTTGAATGGGCCGGAGGCGCGAGGGACCAGCTCGCCGGGGTTGTCCTGTCCGGTGTCAGAGTGGAAACCGCGCTCGCCCAGAATCTGAATCGGCCTGCCTTCCAGCGTGAAACTGACCGCCACCGAGTCATCTCTGTCGGTGATGTACACGATGTCATGGGCGATGGTCATGCCGTGGGGCGAGTTGATGTTCCCGTTGCCCCAGGAGTTCAGGAAATTGCCGTCCTTGTCGAACACCACCACGGGAGGGTCCTTGCGTTGTAGGACATAAACACGGTCCTCAGAGTCGGTGGCGACAGTGCTGACCACTCCGAAAGTCTCGCCATCTGGGAGCTGCGCCCAGTCCTGAATAAGCTCGTAAGTGTGAGTCCCGGTTCCAGCGGTGGTAGTCATTGGGAGTTTCTCCTTGATGTTGGTCTTGGCCGTGATTGAGATGATTTAGACTGGCAGAACAGGCTCCGTGCGCTCCTCCGGCAGATCAACCTCGAATGCGTTGAGAATGAAGGCGATCTGAGCGTATCCGCCCATCAGTGTTGTGATCTCGACGAGGTGTTGACTTCCGAACTGTTCCAGGGCCGCGTCGAAGGTCTGTTGAGTGACGATATGGTTGGTATAAAACTCGCGGCAATAGGCGACCACAGCTGCCTCATCGGGAGCCATCGGGGGCAAAGGTTCGTTGTCACGGATGGCGTCGACCAGAGCGTCGCTCACGCCTTCGCGCCGGGCGGCGGGAGCGTGGGCGTTCCAGACGTACTGACAGTCCATCGCTCGCGCGGTGGAGATTATCGCCAGCTCCTGGATCCGCTTGGAAAAGGTGGACTCGAACCTCAGATAACTGGTGAGCGAGGCTCGACGCAGGGCCATCTCAGGGCTGTTGATCGTAATCGAACCGGGGCCTGTGTTTATCATGCCGCCCGTGTCGGCAGTTAACTGGTCGAAGGCTTCCCGGAACTCTTCGGGGACCATATCGCGGGCGACCATCGGTAATCGGGCCATGAATCATCTCCTCAACAATTCGAAGACAGACTGTGTTCTTGAATAGATTGCTCAAAGCAGCGAAGCCAGATTAAATCGAGACGCCAATCAGGAAACGGCATCCACATCGTAGATTCGCCAGAGTCATCGGGCGAAGTTCTGGCTGTCTGGCCGTAGTCTAGCATCATCAATCTTCGTGTCAAGATTGTGCGAAATGCAGCCGGACCGCAACCAGTGTTAATATTGCCGACGACAGGGGGAATTCTTTTGTATGTGTTTTTACGGATACAGATGAACAGGAAAAGCGCCGATGGCATTACAAACCCAGGAATTCAAGCTCAGAGGACGACCTCCGATGTCCGGGCGCGCTCTCGCGTCGCCCATTCCAGACAATATCCAGGCCCGAATCGACGCCGCGCTGCCATATCTGGCCGAAGACTTCAAGGGAGTCACGGAGGATGGCACAGTGCGGCCCGGGCTGTTCAGCATCCAGAAAACGGGCAGCCCGACCAGCGGCATTATGACTGCCGCTGATGCATTTCTCGACTCTCTTGACTCAAAGTTGAGGGCAGACACGACATTCGATGTCGATAGCGAGGAGTGGCGTCGGTGGTGCAACATCCACCCGTATCTGATGCGTCATGGGGCATTCCTCGATGCGGTCAGTCCCACTCAACGCGATCTGGCGATGGGCCTGCTCAGGGAGAGCATGAGCCCACAGGGGTTCGAGACCGCCCGAAACGCCATGAAGCTCAACGAGGCCATTCGCGAGATTACCGGAAGTGACGATGAATACGGCGAGTGGCTTTACTGGCTGAGCATTATGGGCGATCCCTCCAACGACCAGCCGTGGGGATGGCAGATCGACGGGCATCATCTCATCATCAATTTCTTCGTGTTGGGCGACCAGGTGGTCATGACGCCTGCATTCATGGGGTCTGAGCCGGTGGCGGTGGATATCGGCAGATACGCCGGAACTCGGGTTTTCGAGACTGAGGAGCGGTCTGGGTTGGCTCTGGCTCTGAGTCTTTCAGTCGAGCAGAAACGCAAAATGGTGCTGTCTGAAGATCTGCCCGGTGAAGTTTTCACCACTGCTTTCCGCGATAATTTCGAGATGAAATACGAAGGGCTGAAGTTCGACGAATTGTCCAGTGATCAGCAATCGTTGGCAATGGATGTTATCGGCTCCTATGTCGGCAGGATGCGTCCGGGCCAGGCCCGGATCAAGATGGAGGAAGTGAAGAACCATCTCTCAGAGACTCATCTTGCCTGGATGGGCGGAACGGATGAAGACAGCGTTTTTTACTATCGGATTCACAGTCCGGTGATTCTGATAGAGTTCGAGCATCAGGCGGGAATCGCGCTGGACTCTGACGTTCCAATACGCCAGCACATTCATACCGTCGTCCGCACTCCCAACGGCAACGACTATGGCAAGGACCTCCTGAGGCAGCATAGGGAGCAGGCCGTCCACAGCCACGATTAGAATTCACGCGCTGTTGGGCAAACGAAATTCGTTAGATGCGCCATCGCAGTAATAGTTATAGACAATAGATTGTTGAAGCGCTATCATCGCAATTGCAAACAATTGCAGGTGCGAATATGAGTTGTGAAAACGCGACAGCCCAGGTGCTAAAAGATTCGGGACATCGGCTGACTCCGCAGCGGTTGATGATTTTGTCCGCCATCCGCCACACGACAAGTCACGTGACCGTTGCTCAGATATTGGACGAGGTACGAGAGTCTTACCCCTACATCGACGCTTCGACCGTCTATCGTACGTTGGGCGTTCTGAAGAAGATGCGCTTGGTGTCTGAGACTGACATGGGGTCTGGCGAGGCAGTATACGAATGGATAAACCAGTCCAAGCATCACCACCTCATCTGCAAGTCCTGCGGCGGCGTGACGCTTCTGGAAGACCGGTACGTCGCCAGCGTCGGCTCTGACATCATGGAAGATCACGGGTTCAAGGCCGACCTCGACCATTTCGCCATTTTTGGCCTCTGCGCTTCATGTGTGGAGGATTGATCAGAAACCGACAGCGATGGTCTCTGTCGCTGTGATTTCATCCTCGTAAATTATGTTCGATAAGTCCGTGAAAATCATATCA
>JASLRP010000021.1 GCA_030743915.1 SAR202 cluster bacterium
GTTGGGCATAGTCGGCCTGTCATACGCCAGCCCATCATTCGGAGACCAGAATGCGTTGGCGGACGCTGTAGTAGATATCCGTCTGGTTCCAGATAGTGCCGCTGTCAGCCCTGGGGCGCAATTCAACGTCGCAATCCAGGTAGAACCCAACGGCCAGCAAGTCGCCGGAGTTCAGGCGTTTGTCAATTTCGATCCCTCAATCCTGCAAGTTACGGCGCTAACACTCGATGGCGCATCTCCGTTAGCAGTCCAATTGCTTAACAAGTTTGACAACTCCGCTGGGCAGATCGATTTTGCCGCCGGGAGCTTCACCTCATCTCCAAACACAACATTCGTAGCGGCAAACATTGCTTTCACCGCCGCCAGCGTTGATGCGGCGACAACGCTATCGCTGTCCGGTCATTCGCCAAGGCAGACGATCGCCAGCGTCGGGGCAGATGAGGTGCTGCGCGATTTAATCAGCGCTGAGATCATCATCGGAAACCCACCGCCGACTCCAACGCCCTCGCCTGTTCCAACGGATACTCCGACACCTGAACCAACGCCGACTCCAACTGTCACCAACACCCCCGTCGCAACGCCGACGCCTCAATCCGACACACCCACACCGACCAACACCGCCACCCCGACGGCCGCTCCAACCGCGACGCCCAGTTCAACTGCCGTGCCGATTCCAACGGCAACCCCTCTGCCCTCGCGGATCGTCGACATCAGATTAGAGTCAAACGTTGATTCTTCTATTGGCGGCGAGTCATTCAATGTGGCCGTGATAGTCGAACCCAACGGCCAAGAAGTCACCGGAGTCGAAGCATTCATCACGTATGATCCTGAGCATGTGACCGCTCGCAGTGTCGGGATTGACCCCACGTCGCCCCTGAATCAACAGATGGCGAACTCCATATCCAACGAGACCGGTGTGGTCCGCATCGGAGCCGGGGTGTTGGGTCCTGGTCCAACATCTGCATTCACGATGGCCAATATCGAATTCGACGCGTTGATCGTCGGGCAAGTTACCTCGATCATGCTTTCCGGTGGTCCAGAGGAGCGCAAGAGCGTGGCGAGTGTTGACGGTTTCGAGATACAGCGTAACTTGCTAGGCTCCACGGTGACGATCATTGAACCGACACCTACACCGATCCCGCATCAAAGACGGGTCGATCTAGAGCTAAAGTTAGAATCGAACGGAGCAACTCCGTGGATCGCTGTGGATTCTACATTTGAAGTGATAATCCAGGTAAACCCAAACGGTCAAGAGGTGTCCGGCGTTCAAACGTTCATCGACTTCGATCCGACGAAGGTTACCGCGTCGAGCGCCAAGATCGCTCCTGGCTCGCCAATCGTTTTGGAGTTGCTGTCCGTCGTTGACAACGACGCTGGAAGCCTGATCTTCGCGGCTGGAACGCTTGGCGATCCAGTAACGCAACCGTTCGACCTGGCGGTCATTGAATTCTTGACGTCATCACAGCCATCAACAACATCAATCGAATTCTCCACAGCCGATCCACGGAGCACCATCGCCAGCGTTCAAGGCGTAGAAGTTCAGCGCGAAATCACCGGAGTCGAGGTCCAGATCGGCCCACACTCTGACTTAGGTATCACGAAAACCGGATCGCCCAGCACAGTGAGAGCTGGGGACGTTCTGACCTATACGCTGGAAGTTGAAAACGTTGGTCCAGAACCAGCGATTGATGTCGTAATCAGCGACCAGTTGCCCGCTGGGATGGCATACCAGAGAGCGGAGCCGTCCGATGTGCAGTGTTCGGAATCGGCGGGCTTGGTACGATGCAACCTGGATGACCTGGCGTCTGGAGCAATGACTGATGTGCAGATATTCGTTATCCCAGACACTTCGTTACTGGGTGAAAAGGTTGTCAATGAAGCTGTGGTGGCATCGCCGAGGTTCGATCCGATCAGCCTGAACAATACGGCCAGCACGACTGTGGAGATTCCTTCGATATCGGACGTCGGATTGGTCGCGATGGCAGGCGTTTTTGCGACCATACTTCTAGTGAGGATCGTTCGGGACGCGAAGCAAGGTTAGAGGAAGTCGGGGAGACTGGATTCGAACCAGCGGCCCCCTGCACCCCATGCAGGTGCGCTACCAAGCTGCGCCACTCCCCGAACAGTCTCAGGATAGCACAGCAATCGTGCCTGTTCAAGATTCCAATCAGGCAATCACACGAGGCCTTGCGCCACGAAGACGATCTCGGAGAAAAGACTTTCTGATGCTGGTCTCAAGTGGGTATGGTCGACGAACATCGCCAAAGAATTGTCATCGACGATCAGTTGCGGTCTCGGAGGCGCCTTCCGTGGAAAAGATATTGATTCGCGTAACCAGCGTGTTCGCCGAACCGGGCTTGCGCCCACGTCCTCATCTTGTTGCGACTGATCTTCTCGTCGCTTTCAGAGAAGTACCAATCCCTCAACGCGCGATCTATCCAGACATCGACGGGAAATGCTTCGGGCTTGTCCATCGAGAATAACAAGACGCAATTGGCGACCTTGTCGCCAACACCAGCAAACTCTATCAATGTATCCAGCGCGTCCTGATACGACACCTCACGTAACGAGTACAGGTCGAATTCTCCCTCTGCGACTCGTCTGGCGGCGGCTGCGACGTATTTTGCCCGAAAGCCTAGGCCCAACTCGCGAAGTTTGGCCTCCCCAGCATCGGCCAATTGAACGGGGGACGGGAATGCGTTCCTCTCTCCTGAACCCGCCTGGATTGGCGTTCCGAACGCAGATGCCATGTCCTCGACGTTTTTGGTAATGCGTGGGATGTTATTGTTTGCGGAACAGATGAACGACACCAGGCATTCCCACGGCTCCTGGCGTAAAATTCGAAGGCCGGTGTGCTCAGCGAGCCCCGCGCGCAATGTGTCGTCGAATTCCAGCGCCGAGATGATGGCGGAAAAATCTTCGTCCAACCTCAGGTAATCTCTGAGAATTGGCGCTAACGATTGCTCAGAATCGGGCGATGCAGCCCATTCCAGTCTCTCGCCAACCTGCCGAATATGGACTATGTTGGAGAATACCACTCCTTCGAACCACGGTGGTCCAATTTCGTCAGCGGTTTCGCGTCTCCAGCGAAACGCCTGGCCGCTCTCCAGAGTCGCGGCGAGGTCAAAAGGCCCATTGAACTCGATAAACGCCATCTACCCCTCAAGCCATCTTTCAATCTTATCCGGCAACTCTCGCATCGAACACGGATCGACGGTCATCCGAGGCAGAGACTGAATGAACGCCTGCCCGTACCGCCGGGCAAGTATCCGCTGGTCCAGAATGATGGCGACTCCCCTGTCGGTTTTCGTCCTGATGAGGCGGCCAAAACCCTGCCTCAGTCTCAGAATCGCCTGAGGCACAGCGTACTGGTTAAACGAGTTTTCGTACTGTTCTGATCGGGCCGCAAACACTGGCTCTGAAGGCACATTGAAAGGCAATCTCGCTACCAAAAGCACCTTCAGCGCGTCTCCGGCGAGATCAACCCCCTCCCAGAAGCTGTTCGTTCCCAACAAGACTGTTTCCGGGTGGTCTAGAAATCGCGACACTAGCTGTTGCGGCGTGCCGTCAACTCCCTGGGCCAACACGTTGATTCCCACGGCCTTCATCGGCCCTCTGATGGCTGTCGCGCATGCTCTCAGAGAGGAGTGAGAAGTAAAAAGGGCCATCGCCCTACCGCCCGACGATTGGGCCGCCTGGATTACCGCCCAGTTCACGGCTCGCTGGTAATCGCTGGCGTTGGGTTCAGGCATGTCTTTCGGGACGCACAGCAACGCAGCGTCCTCGTAATTGAAAGGCGACCCCAACAGCAATTGATCAGTGTCACTGAATCCGACTCGTTCGATAACATGTTTGAAGTTGCCATCTGTGCTGATAGTGGCGCTTGTCAGGACCACCGAATCTTTGTCTGAATACAATAGTTTTTCGAGCGTGTCGCCAACATCCAATGGCGCTGCGTGGAGAGCAATGCCCTGGTTTCGAGCGCTCTTGGTGGCCCAATAGATGCCGTCATCCTGCGGATTGACCACGAACTCGGAAAGTTGCTTTCTCAACGCGGCGTTGTTCTGCGCAGCCTCGGCCACTTCGGTCATCAGTCCATCGTAACCGGGGACGTCGTTTTCACCTAGCCCGTCCAGGGACTTATGGAGTCCGCTCAGAACCGTGTTCATCTCGGCAAGCAAGATGTCCGTGTTTTCCCATGCGATCTCCAGGTCTGACCAGGCTGGCTGGGACCGCGTCGCGCTGGTCACTCGGGCCTCTTCATTACGTCGGCGTTGGCCCTCGGCGCCTTCGAACAACACCGATGTGAGTCCATTGAACACAAACGTCAATCTCTCCCTGGTTTGCGGGAGTTGAGTCGTCGCTTTTGCGCTGACTTCCTCAACGGATTTCTGCCGCGACTCACCAGACTTCGAACGGCGAATTGCGCTCAAAGCCTGGGTGAACAGGCCGCGATCACCGATCATCGACTGAAAATGGTCATCGAATGCTGCCTGCGGGAGTTCAAACCCGAGCTGTCGTGTCGCCTCGTCCTCAAGATGGTGGGCTTCATCGACGATCAGAATATCGTACTCAGGAATCACCGAGCCACCCATCGCCAGATCTGACAACAGCAACGCATGATTGACGACCACGATGTGCGATGCCGCCGCTTTTTCTCTGGATGCTCTGAGGAAACACGGACCTCCAGACGAAACGCAGTCCTGCGCTCCTTGTGCGGACAATCTGTCCCACGGGGCAGAAGCAGCCCGATGCCCCAGGTTGAGTTCAGATCGATCCCCGGTCTCGGTGGTTTGGAGCCATCGAAGAGTTTTCGCCAGCATTCGAGCCTCCGCTTCGTCAGCGTTTTCCGAAGCTCGAAGATTCTGCCATTTCCTCACGCACAGATAGTTCGCTCTGCCCTTCAATTGCGTAAATCGAACATCCAGATCAGACAATTCAGGAACGCTGGCCATCCCCTGGAGCATGTCAGGCAAGTCTTTTGTGACCAACTGCTCCTGGAGATTGATGGTGTTTGTGGATACGATCACGCGACGATTGTTTTGCGCGGCGTAAATAGCGGCAGGCAACATGTATGCCATCGACTTGCCAACGCCTGTCCCTGCTTCGACGATCAACCGTCCTCCAGAATTCAAGGTTTCCGTCACGGCTCCTGCCATCTCGATCTGTTCTGGACGCTCATCGAAATTGTCGAGAGCCTCGGCGAAAACGCTGCCCGATTGGAGCATTTCCTCGACAAGCGACCTGTCAACAGGGACCAGCTTCTCGTTAGGCCTGAGAGGGCGTTCTTGCTTGAGGCGCTGGCTCAGCGCTCTGGCGTCGAGCCCAGACATCGGTCGGCCGCGATCTCGCGGCGCGCCTTGAACCGGTATGTCGTCGATATTCGGGCGGTTCCGTGGTTTGGCGGTTGATGCCTCACTGGATTGAGTGGCGCTCAGAACGTGCCGTAGCTTCCAGCCCGACCGTTGGGCGAGGCGTTTCATTTCTGCCAGCGTTGGCTCATCCAGGTCGGTCAATTCTCTGACCAGAGTCACGAATACTTCACGCGTCGCTTGGGCGTCGTCCACTGCTCTGTGAGGTCTATCGTGAGTTGCGGAAAGCTGGCTCGCAAGCGCTTCAAGTCCATAGGCTTTCGCGTCGGGTCTCAACACGTAGGCTAGCTCCCAGGTGTCGCAAATCTGATTCGACAGTCGCATCCCTTTGGCTCTGAGAAATCCGAGGTCAAACTCAATGTTGTGCCCAACAATGGGCGCAGACCCGAGGAAGACCGCAAGTCGAGGAGCCACGCTGCCAAAGCCCGGCGCCTCATCCACGTCGTCCTGGTTGATGCCAGTCAGATTGGTGATAAATTCGGACAGCGAACGCCCCGGATTTACGAAGCTCTGGAATGTCTCAACCTCTTCGTCGCCAACGAATTTCACGGCGCCGATTTCGATGATTTCGTCAGATTCTGGCGAAAGCCCTGTGGTTTCCAAGTCTAGGGCGACCCACGCTTCGTCCAGGGGCGATGTGTGTTGCAAAAGAGTCATAGATTGTTGTTCATTGTGTCGATGGCCTATGAATGTCCGGCTTGTCCGTAGCCGAATTAACGGCTCGTGCTACAACTGAGAGAGGTTGACCAGAGTTGGCAACTTCTGAAGATTCAGGCAGCGCTCCCAGGTCGAACCAGCGAGTTTCCTGCGTGTCATCGGAATCTATGTCACCCACGATGCTGACGTGAGCAATGTAGTGAAACGCCAGATTCCAAGCGCCATCGTCGGCCACATATGAATCGATGTGGCTAAGTTTAACGTATTCTGGCGAGGTGTCCGCCTGCTCTTCCAGGATTCGATGAGCAGCGTCATCCGGGTGTTCCAGATCGCCAACATAGTCGTCGGGCAGATACCAGCCGTCATGGTCTTCCGGAGGAGATCCATTGTTCGTCCTGATCATGAGGACTCGGTTCTCGTTCAATAATGTCACATCGGCTACGAGCTGGTGAACGCCGCAGTAAGTAGAGGTTAACGTCGTCATATTTGTTTGTTCCTCCAGATTGATCTGGAGCCAACATACTGTGTTTCTGCCTTTCGCAGATAGGCGAATCTTGGCCCGTGGATTGGAAAAGTATAATACTTGTCCGCGGATTTATCGTGAGTTGGGGAACTGTTCAATCTCGCCAGAACCGTTTCGGAATCCCGGAGTGTACAGTTTTTCTTTAAGCGCTTCAACGAGATCGGCCTCACTCTGAATCTCGCGGTCGAATATTGTCACTCCCCTGCCGATTCCATGAGAAGAGTGGACGTCGCTTCCTCCGGTGCCATTAAACCCCAGCACATTTGCGACGGTCGAGGCGTGGCTGTTTTCTTGATGCGTATTTGATCCGTTGACGACCTCAATATCGTCCACCAGCTTGAACAATGGATGATCGGATGCAGCGCTGGCAGATTCGGGAGTCGGTTGGCTGTTGGGGAACAGGAGGTTTGTGTTGTACGGCGGTTTGTTGAAAAAATTCCTGAAGGGATGCGCGGAGATCATGACGCCTCCCGCATGGTCCACCGCTTTGCGAAGATCGGACGCTCGATGCATTCCGCCCACATACCTGTGCATGCCGAAGACCAGAATGTGACCCATGTCGGTATCGACTTCCAGGGCTCGAAACACAGCGATTCCGGCGTCTTTGAACGCTCGGTCCAATTCGGGTTGCTCCCAGCCGCCGCTGTGCTCGGTCAGACAGACACCGCTCAAGCCCAGGCGAGTTGCCTCGCTCACCAACTGTTCAGGTGTCAAACTGCTGTCGCTGGAGCCACGGACGGTGTGAACATGCAGGTCGAATATCGCCAATAATCTCTCCAAATATTTCGTCAATCAGGTCAATCTAACCCGGTGTCATTCAGGATGCGAACGCTGGCAGCAACCAACCGAAAATCCCGCCTGCCGCAAGCGCGAGTCCCATTACTCCTGGCCAAACCTTCCGCAGTATATACGCAATGGGCGCGGCAAGCATCGGAACGACCGTCAAGACTCCAAAAGAATATACGAGGTTCGTTGTCCCTAACCCACCGCCTGGAGCGGCATTTTGCATCGCCAGCAAGACAAGTCCCAGAATCACTCCGATAATTCCCCATACCGGATAAGCCAAGACTACGATGCTCAAGACGAGGCCGCCCGGCGGGAAACGAGCCAGGTACACCGCAATGCTTGGAGACGGGTCTTTTATCAGGTGGAAAGCCAGGAACATCCCCACAGTAATGAACAAAGAGGCCATCAACACACCAGTCGCCAACCCGGCCACCAGAGCGTTCATCCCTTGGCGCTCTCAGGGTTCCATGCGGACACCAGATGGGATATCCAGCGGTTCTTGTGTTGCAACAATAGTTGGAGCGCCGTTCCAACTTCCTTTTTGGCGACCGGCGCGAAGAGAGTTGGTCCGCTGCCGGCAACATGTATTTCGCGAGCGCCCAATGCCTCGAATCCCTGCCAGTAATCGTCAAGTCCGCTGACTGTGTGGCGGGCGACATCATCAAAAACATTGAAGAAAAATTGAGCCGGCGCGTCGCCTCCTCCACGGATTCGAGCCTCCAGTTTTCGCGTCAACGCTCCTCGCGTGTAACTGGATGACGACATGTTGGAGTACATCGTCGCGGTTTTGTTCTCAACTTCGATTTC
>JASLRP010000022.1 GCA_030743915.1 SAR202 cluster bacterium
TGACACACTGGTCTGGATTGGAGACCAGCCGTGGTCCAACGGCAAGGTTGGGACCTTCGGAATATCCTACGGAGCGCACACCCAGGCGGCGCTGGCCGCGCTCAGCCCTCCGAATCTGGCCTGCACTTTTATGGATTCCGGCGGCTTCACCAACGCTCATAACAATTCGGCTCGCAACGGCGGAGCCTTCGAGCTTCGGCAGGTGGTCTGGGCATACACCAACGCCAAGACCAGCCCGGAGGCGACGGCCAACCCCGAAATTCTGGCCGCCCTGGAGGCCGAGGACCTGGGGGGATGGTTCCAGCGCATGCCCTGGAAGCCCGGCCACTCGCCCCTGAGATGGGTCCCGGAGTACGAGGACTTTATCTTCGAGATGTGGACTCAGGGAGACTTCAACGAGTACTGGCAGCAGATCGGCATCTGCAACGAACTGTACTTCGACCAGTATTCAGACGTTCCTCAGATGCACTTGGGAAGTTGGTACGACCCCTACACTAAAACGACGACTCGCAACTTCACGGGGCTGGGGGCGATCAAAAACAGTCCTATCCACATGGTTCTCGGCCCCTGGACTCACGGAGCGCACGACGTGTCCTATGCCGGCGACGTGGATTTTGGCCCTCAATCAGTGGTGTCCGGCGGTCTGGCGGACGACTATAACGATCTGCGATTAAGGTGGTTCGACCGCTGGCTCAAGGACCTGGACAACGGCGCAGATAATGACGCCCTGGTGAAGATTTTCATCATGGGCGGAGGGGACGGCAGCCAAACTGAGGAAGGCCGACTCTACCACGGCGGCGAGTGGCAGAGCATGGAGGCGTGGCCTCCCGCCAACGCTCAGGCCTCGAAATTGTACTTCCACGGAGATGGCTCTCTGAAAGCGTCGACGCCATACTCCGACGCCGCGCCCAGCGCTTACCAATTCGACCCTCAGAATCCTGTGCCGACAGTCGGAGGGAACATATCCTCGGGCGGGGACCTCATCATCGGCGGAGCTTTCGACCAACGGGAGGGCGAGCGGTTCTACGGCAGCGAGGCGCCGTACTTGCCTCTATCATCCAGGCACGACATTCTGGTGTTCCAGACTCCGCCGCTGGAAGAGGATGTCACCGTGGTTGGCCCGGTGGTCGTGAAGCTTTGGGCGTCGTCATCGGCTGTCGATACCGATTTCACCGCCAAGTTGGTGGACGTGTATCCGCCCTCGAAGGACTTCCCCCAGGGCTTCGACATGAACCTGTGTGATGGCATTATCCGCGCTAGATACCGCAACTCAACCGAGCGTCAGGAGTTCATGACTCCAGGTGAGACCTACGAGTTCACCATCGAGCTATACCCCACAGCCAACCGCTTTGCCAAAGGCCACCGAATCCGGGTGGACATATCCTCCAGCAACTTCCCGAGGTTGGACGTCAATCCCAACACTGGTGAACCTCTGGGGAGCTCACGCAGAACCGTTATCGCCGAAAACACTGCCTATCACGACGCCGAGCGCCCATCGCATATCGAACTCTGGGTGGTCGAGTCTTAACTCTTCCTTCTGAAATCGCATTATCCAAACAGAGGTGTGCCCAATATGACGACTTTGCAGGAACGAATCTCCCGCGCCATCCGAGAGTACGACAGTCAGGGCTGGCACCGCACGGGGACGAAGGTTGATGTTGAATCGGCTCACTGGCTGGCCGGATTGGTGAAAGAGACGGGAGCGGAACCTGTTCTGGAGCCATTCACGCTGGACCGGGTCATTCCTGGCGAAAGCTACATCGAGGTTGGCGGTCGGCGGATTGAAGGGCTGCCCCTGTTCGATGGATCGTTCACGGATGCGGCAGGCGCGCAGGGCGCATTGGGCCATCAGGGTTCCGACATAATGCTGGTCGAAGGGCCACTTATGCTCGCTGCGGAAGCCCTCGACACCGCCAGACGGTCGGGGGGCCGCCAGGCTATGGTCTTCGTGACCAATAGCATCGGAGGAGTGCCCGGTCTGGCTCCTCGAAACGCGCCGGACTTCACAGAACCTTTCGGCCCGCCGGTGTTGCAGGTTGACGGAGTTGAGCGCGATTGGCTGGTCGAACAAGCTGATGCCGGAGCGTCGGCTCGCGTGGTGGTCCAGGCGGAGAGAGAACCCGCCGAAGCTTTCAACGTAGCCACTGTGATCCAGGGTCGAGATCGCGAGATGCCGCCTCTGGTCGTCATGACTCCTCGCAGCGGCTGGTGGGACATCGCCGCCGAGCGCGGAGGAGGCATCGCCTGTTGGTTGGAGGTCATCCTGGCAGTGCAGGCTCAACAGCCCGCTCGCGATGTTCGATTTGTGGCCACCAGCGGCCACGAGTTGGGCCATCTGGGTCTGAAGGCATACCTCAAGAGCAACCCGAATCTGGCAACCGATGCATTGACATGGATACACTTCGGCGCATCCATTGGCGCGGCTGTCGCTCCAAGCCCTCGACTGTCCACATCCGACGATGAGATGGAGCAGCTTGCGGTTGAGCATCTGCAAATTCGTGTCCAGCCCATGCCGGTGAAGCATCCTCACGACGTCGTTCCTGGCGGGGAATCTCGGGAAATCCACCTGGCCGGAGGCAGTTACATCTCCCTGGCTGGAGGACACGCCACCTTCCATCAGCGGGCAGACCGCTGGCCCGATACCGTGGACGTCGAAAGCGTGGAATCCTACGCCACAGCAATGTCCAAATTGGCGACGAAACTGGCCCAATAGCAGCCCATCTCCCTGACGCCTGAAAACCCGATCCCTGAAACCTCGTAAAATTGACGCGATTCTCCGCCCCAACTACACTGTCAGCCGTCAAGACAACGAAATCATGGAGGCAGCGCAATGTTTGAGAGAATCGCAGTCATGGGTGTCGGGGCCATCGGCGGGACTATCGGAGGATACCTGACCAGGGCCGGTCACGACGTGACCCTCATCGACCAGTGGGGCGCCAACGTCGAGGAGATCAGGCAGAATGGAGTCCACGTCACCGCGCAGGACGAAGATTTCCATGTGCCGGCCAACGCCATACATCTGGGAGAGGCGTGCAACATCACCGAGCCTTTCGATGTCATATTCCTGGCGATGAAGTCCTACGACACCATCTGGGCCACCCACTTCATCCTGCCCCTGCTCAAGCCCACCGGAGTCGTGGTGTCCGCCCAGAACGGTATCAACGACGACCGGATAGCGCCCATCGCTGGATTCTCACGGGTGATCGGCTGCGTCATAACTCTGGGCGCGGGGATGTACGACCCCGGCAACCCGATTCGCACCAGCGTCACCGACCGGCTGGCCTTCTACATCGGCGAGTTGAACGGAGTGAAGACAACCCGAATCCAGGCGCTGGCCGACGTGATGAGCGACATCGGCCCCACCAAGATCACCTCCAACCTGTGGGGAGAGCGATGGGCCAAACTGGCCGTCAACTCGATGGCAAACCCCATCTGCGCTCTGACCGGCCTGAGTTCCGGCGAGTCCCGTTCGACGCCCGGAGTTGTGGACATCACGGTGAAGATAGGCGCGGAGGTCGTCAAAGTGGCGACCGCTCTGGGAGTCAGCGTCGAGCCGATCAACGGCGTGCCTGCGGAGCTTTACGTCAAGGCCGCCGAAGACTCCGAAGCCTTGGAAGAGTTGAAATCCGAGCTTGCCGAGACAGCCCGCCAGCTAGGCGCAGGCCGACCCTCCATGCTCCAGGACGTCATCAAAGGACGACGCACCGAGATCGAACACCTCGACGGCTACGTCGCCCAGAAAGGCCGCGAAGTCGGCATCCCAACGCCTGCCTGCGACGCTATAACTTCACTGATCAAAAAGGTAGAACGCGGCGAGCTAAAGTCGGAGCGCGACAACATCCAGCACATGGAACAGTTCATGTAGGCTTGTGCGTGCAATTCAACCGATGTCCTCCATCACCATCCGCGCCACCATCCGGCCCATTCGGACGGAGTAGTTGGTGCCTCGATCCTCCGGGTATATCTGGGTGGTGTTGGCTAGATACACGCCCTCGAAGGGTGTTCTGTGGCTGGGGATGTGCTGGGAGTAGTTGGGGCCGATGACGGGTTGGGCGGCGTCAACTCGGTGGTGGTAGCTGGTCTCGACCCACGACGGGTCGAAGTCCGGGTTGATCTTTCGCAGGTGGGGCAGGTATTCGTCCAGAAGCTCCTGATGCTCCATGCGGTACATGGGGTGGTCGGCGCTCAGGTAGTTGGATAGATAGACGATGTGCTTGCCGTCGTAATGCTCGGGGCCGATCAGGTTGGTCTGCTCTATTACCCCGACGAAGGGTATCGAGCGGTCGGCGACGTTCAGCCAATAGACGTCGGATAGGGGCCTGTCCAACACAAGCACGATGAGCACGGCGGCCATGTACTGGACGCTGGCGAGCCGCGCGGCGTAGTCTTCCGTTAATGGAGGAACGAGCCTGGGGAATATGTGGGACGGCGTGGTGGTGATCACAGCGTCGAAGCTGTGGAACTCCACGGACGAATTCTCAGACCGCACGCTCATGCCTCGAACTTTGCCATCCTCGATGGCTATGCTGTCCACGGACGCCGATAGGTGGACCTCGCCGCCCTGCTCGCGGATGCGGTCTGTCACAACGTCGAATATCTGTCCGAAACTGCCCATCGGGTAGCCCAGCTTCTCTTTGACCATGCTCTTGCCCCGGGACTTGACGCGGGTGTTGATCTTGCCCCACACCCAGGCCATCGTGACTTTCTTGTAGTTGTCCTCGCCGAACTTGCCCCTTAGCATCGGACCCCAGAAGACCTCGTATGGGCCTTGTCCAGCGTGCTTTCTCAACCACTCGTCGGCGGTGACCTTTTCGTACTTTTTCCAGTCCTTCTGCCTTTGGAGATAGAGGGTCGTGAGTCCCAGCCGTATTCTGTCTCTCATGCTCAGAGGCTTGAACTTTAGAAGGTCCATCGGGGTGACGAAGTTGTATATCCGGCCATCATGAAGCGTCCCGACGGTGGAATCTATCCACCGGATGGAGTCTCCCAGGCCAACCTCCTCCACAAGCTCGACGATGTCGGTGTCGCTGGTGAACCAGTGGTGGTATCCGCGCTCCAGCCTCTCGCCTCCGACGTCGAAAGTCGAGGCGTGGCCTCCCAGGAAGGGCGAGCGTTCAAACACGACTGCCTGATGGCCCGCTCTGGTCAGGTCGTAGGCGGCGGCGAGACCGGTGGCTCCGGCTCCGATGATTCCGACTCTCATGGCGTTGGCGCCGTGTCTCGCTGGCCCTCGCGGGACAGCCGCCCCAGCGAGAGGTGTCCGGTCCACAGTATCACCTGACCGAGAACTATCATCGGCAGCAGTATGACGGCGTGAACGACCACGGCGAATCCTGTTGCGGCCGATCGGTCCACGGAGACCAAAGGACCCAGCGACAGCAACGTCTCACGCGCGATAAATTCGAACAGTCCCAGGCCTCCGGGCGCGGCGGGTATCGAGCTTCCGATGTTTGTGACGGCGGTCACCAATACCATTGTCACGGCCATCGCACCCGGACTGGAGTGCAGGTCGTTGAAGCCGAAGGGTATACCCACGATGAAGAACACCGCTGCCTCGGCAATCCAGATGGGCATGGAAAGGATGAACAGAGCTCCTAGCATCCTCGCGTTTCTGAGGGGCGCGAGTCCCAGGAGGAAGGTCGTGATCAACCCGTCCAGCGTGTCTTCGAATCGTTGGGGCAATGGTCTGGCTAGCCATAGGATGAGGTTTCGCGTTCTCAATGGGTAGAGAGCGAATAACACCAATATTGCCATCGAGCCTAAGAATGGCAGACTCACCGCCGCAACCAAAAGCGGCCACGGGATACCAGTCTGGTCACCGAACGAGCGGGCCACGTCTGTCACCGGAATGCCAGTCAACGGGACGAACAGCGCGATGACCATGATGAAGAACAGAAGGGCCAGAGCGTCGAACACCCTCTCGACGAACACGGTCACAAGCGCGGAGGTCTTGCTGATGCCCTCACGCTCTCCGACGTAGTAGCTTCGGATCAATTCCCCCAATCGCATGGGGAGGAGATTGTTCGCCATGTATCCCACCACGACCACCGGATACAGCCGACGAGTGGAGATGGGTTTCATGTGGCGGAGAAGCACGCCCCAGCGCAGGGAGCGAAAGTACGTCGATACGAAGTACATTACAACCGCCGGCGCGACATACAGGTAGTTGACGCTGCGCAGGTCTTCCAACATTTTGGCCGGATTTCCGGTGATTAAGAATATCGCCAGCAAAATGACGCTGACACCGATTCCGATCCAGAATTTCAGATTACCGACCACGAATAGAACCTCGAACAAACCTTAGCACAGGGCGGAGAGTGGCAACAGGTCGTCAGTCACTGGCCAAGCGCAATTCTGAGACCGCAGTCGAAGAATCTGATCGAGTTGGGCCAACGGTTGTTTCATATGCGACCAGATGCTTCGCTCTCGCTCAGCATGGCGAGCGTGTCACGGTCGGGCCGAAAAGTTTTGCTGGAAGCCCTGCTCGAAATAGACGTAGGAATCCTCGCTGCCCAGTCGGTCGGAGACGCCCTCACGGTTGAGCCAGTAATTCATGGTTCGCCGCCAGGACTCGCGGTCGAATATCGCCTTCACGAACTTGGTGGGCGTCAGGTTCCGATAGGTGCTTTCAGGGAACCACCACCGATGCTTAATGCGCTCGCCCTGGGTATATTGCCCCCGGAGTCCCTCGTCCGCCGCGTCCTGGTTCTGAGAGTGGACGACCACTATCGGCGCTCCCGGATTGGAGACCACCGAGGAGCCGCCATACGATGGGAAATTGACGTTCGTCGCGCTTCGCATATACCAGGCCCACGGCCAGGTGAACCCCGAGGTCTGGTCGATGGTCAACGGGATGGCGTTGCCTGCGCCGGTCTCCTCGATGGTGTCCAGTAGTCGGGTGATGTCAGGCGAGGTCTGGGTATAGACGATCATCTCCACGGGCGTGTCGCCGTTCTGGTAGGAGGCGATCCAGCCAGTGCGGACTGTCAGCACGATCATCATGGCGACCAGAGAAACGAGCGCCACTGCGCCGAAAGTCTCGTGTCCCAGCCGTCGCGCCACGTAGAATCCCGACGCTGCCATGCCCAACAAAACGCCTGCCAGCGCCAGCGGCAGAAGGATGTTTATCGCGTTTCGTTGCGTTGGCTCGAAGAAGGCCAATTGCCACAGCAACACAACGAATATCGGCACAGCGGCGATCACCAACAGGCCGCCATTTCGCATCAGGCTTCGCCATTCGATTCGCTCGACGATTGCCGCCAGGAATCTGCCGCTCAGAACGATGAGAGGCAGGGTGATATTGACCAACAGCCACGGCATCTTCTCGCTGGCTATGGTGTAGAGGACGAAGGTCACGGCAGGCCAATAGACTAGGAACAGGCTGAACTGGTCGCGCTTTCGGAGGTAGAAAACTCCGGCTATCGCGCCCGCCAGAAGAGGCAGATATTCGTATATCGACGTGATGACAAAATAGTAATACCAGGGCTGGCCGCCTCGCGCTTCGCCCTGTTGGACGACCCAGTATCCCAGCGAGTTCCAGATGCCGCTGCGGATGCCGGGGAAGAAGTTGGTCCCGAATGTGGTGTACAACAGGACCCACACGATCCAGAATATGAGAGCGCTCTTCCACCAAACGCTCCAGTTCCAGCGATATCCCGCAAGGCCTCCCAACCCTCCAAGCCCCACGATGATCAAGAACGCGATGACCTTGGCGCCCCCAACAGGCGCCCCGATGAACACGTGGCCTTCCGGCGCCGCCAGCACAAGGTTCGTCCAACTCCACAGCGGCGTGTCCTGCACAATGGCGGCAAAGGCTGACCACAACGGCAGTGTTACCGTTATTAATAGAAGGAGGTACGCTGAGGACCTCGATATGATGGAAAGATCGAAACCCTGGGAGTAGGAACTCCACAGCGTTTTCACCACTCTGCCAATGGCAACGGGAGGGGACACGCCCTCGATTTCGACGGGTTGGAGCAACCGGGCCAGCATCGGAACTCCGACCTGCAAAGCCAGGAACAGCCCCAGAGTCCCAATCACCAGGTAGGCCGACTCCTTGGTGGCCAACGCCAACGCCATAAGCGCAGCCGAGAAGTAAAGGTAGCGATCTTTCCCCTCGTCCAGGTATCGCCACATGGAGATGACCAGACCGAAGGCCCACACGGCCATCAGTATGTCGTTTCTGGCGAACCGGCTGAAGTAGAGCATGGCCGGTGATATGGTCAGCAGGGCGGCGGTGAATACTGCGCCCAACTGGCCTATCCGTTTTCTGAGCAAGAAGGGCATGGCAACCAGAACGGTCCCCATGACCACGTACAGCAGTCGAGCGGTCACGTCGCTGTCACCGAAAATGTAGAATATCGCGGCATTGGCCTCGAACTGGAAGGGGCCATGCATCATGGGGTTGTGCTGGTAGTTCAGGTCATTGAACAGGTTCCACGAGTAGAGGGCGTGCAGGCTCTCGTCGTGGTGCATCGCCCGAACGCCTACGTCCCAGAGCCGCATGACGAAAGCGATTACGATCAGCGGGCCGTAACTCGCAATCTCCCACCATGTAATGGCGGGACTGAAACCTCTGCCCCGAAGTCGATCAGACAGCGATTCCATCCAGTTCGATGCGCCTGGTTGATCTGCTTCAATTGTCGATTGTCGCGTTGCCATAGGTCGCTGGGTATCGTCGATCATCGGGTCGCGCTACTGGCGGACCCGGAATATTTCCACGTTGTCTTTGCTGAACACCGAGTCCATGAACTCAGGGAATTTGGCGAGACCGTCCTCTCCGTGCTTTGTTCTTTCGCGAGGGCCCAGGTACACATAATCTACGTCGTACTTGGCGAGCAGGTTTCTGGCCTCCAGCGCGTCGGTCGTCTCGTAGATGCGGGCGATGTCCTGCTCCCTGCCGCCAAAGGACTCGTCCGAGCCGCGCCACTGAATCTGGTGGCCCGGCCAGTTGAAGACTGTGGGAACTCCGGTGCTTCGGGAGATCAGGCCCGAATCGAACCACTCGCCCACAGCCTCCAGAATCGCGTCATCCCGGTCGATTTCGGCGCGGACGAACTGAATGGCGTCGTATTCGGCTCCGCTGCCTCGCTCCAAAAAGTTCAGCCCGTTGAGCGTCGCGTTGGTGAACGTTCCGGCCTTGCTGGTCGAAGCGGCGGCAGGATAGTAGAGAGCGCCGACTATCAGCGCGGCCGCGCCCACTGCCCACAGGGTCGAGAGCGAGCGTTTCCAACCTGTCAGAGAGTCCCTGCCGGATCGCCAGTAGTATATGGCGAAGCCCGAAGCGACGGCAAGCAAGAGCCATGCCTGATAGTACAGCTTGAATACCGTGTTCATCCGCTCGCTGGGAGGGCCGAAGAAGTCGTCCACGTAGAGCAGTTCAGGACCCATGATCAACAGCAATCCCAGCGTGGCCAGCAAAAGCGCGAAAGCCTTTCCGCTGGCCCCTCGCTGCTTTGCGATAGTGATGGCCGAGTACACGCCCATGATGATCAGCAGCGCCATCGGGAATATGTGGATGAGCCGCCCCGCCGGGCCGTCAACAACTTCCACGGACTGAAGCCGCACAACCATCCATCCGGCGTAGGGAAGAAATCCGATAATCAGCGAATACAGCGTCATTCGTCGCCAGTCAGGTCCGACCACTGTCTGCCAGAACGATGCCACGATAAACGGGCCAACCAAGGCCATAGGCGCTCCCCAAACTATGAACATGTGGGGGTACCGCGTGGTCGTCTCCACGGCCCCGATGCCCTCCACCGAGCTGGCGAAGGTCACGTAATAGGGCAAGAAAAGGATGAACGCCCCTGCAATGACTATCATGGGAAACTGGGCCATCGCGCCCAGGATAGGCAGAATTCGGCCCCGATAGATCGGATAGGCTTTGAGCGCGACAACCCCCA